>SXHT01000107.1 GCA_005773095.1 Planctomycetaceae bacterium | reverse complement strand
TGCCGGCCGGATTCGCGAGACTTTCCCATCCACGGCTGGCAAAGCGGGCCCTACCGGGTTGCCGAATGTAAGACACTGATTGGCCGTGGGGCTGATCTCAGGGCCAATCGGTTGTCCGCTGTAGGGCCGGCTGTGCCGGCCGGATTCGCGAGACTTTCCCATCCACGGCTGGCAAAGCGGGCCCTACCGGGTTGCCGAATGTAAGACACTGATTGGCCGCGGGGCTGATCTGCCGGCCGTTTCGCCGCGCCGAACCGCTTGGTAAGATACGGAAACAGACTTTTGCAGGCGGCTCGTGTACTTTCTAGCGCCCCGCTTGTGTTCGCCCGCCGGTTTTCCCACCGATGCGAATTCTGATCACCATCGCCGCACTGGTTGGGTTGACGGCCGGGGGCGCATTGCTCTACGGCAAATACGCAGGCGGGGAACCCTCCACCAGGTTTCGCACCGCGGAAGTTACTCGCGGCGACCTGCTGATCACCGTCGGCGCCACCGGCACCCTCCAGCCGGAAGAAGTGGTGGATATCGGCGCGCAGGTCGTCGGTCGGATTAGCGAGCTGGCGATGGATCCGCGCGCCGAGACCGACCCCAGGTTCAAAGGCAAGTTCATCGACTATTGCTCGACGGTCGAAGAAGGCATGGTGCTGGCCCAGATTGACCGCTCGGTTTATCAGGCCCAATACAACCAGGCGAAGGCCTCGCTCGAACGCGCTAAGGCCGACCTGTTGCAGATGGAAGCCAAGGCGGACCAAACCGAGGCGGAGTGGCATCGCGCAAAGAAACTGAGCGATCTCAAGCTCACCAATCATTCGCCGACGGGCTCGGCATCAACCCGCGGCGCCGCGGTTGCCATCAAAGGCATTTCAGAAGCGGACTTCCTGCTGGCGAGGGCCAACCACGAAATCGCCAAGGCCAGCGTGGAAGTCGGCAAGGCGTCGATCCTGCAGCAGGAGTCGGCCTTGCAGTTGGCGGAAACGAATCTCGGCTACACCGTGATCAAGTCGCCGGTCCGTGGCACGATCATCGAGCGCCGGGTCAACGTTGGCCAGACGGTCGTCTCGAGCATGAATACTCCCAGTCTGTTTCTGATTGCCGAGGATTTGCGAAGGATGCAGGTTTGGGCCGCGGTCAACGAGGCGGACATCGGACGCTTGAAGGTGGGCATGCCGGTGCATTTCTCAGTCGATGCCTTTCCCGAGGACATCTTTCACGGCACGGTTTATCAGATCCGATTAAATGCCCAGATGACGCAAAACGTCGTGATCTACACCGTGGTGATCAGCGTGGACAACACGGACCTGAAACTGCTGCCCTACCTCACCGCGAATGTCGAGTTCGAGATTGAAGAGCGCAAGAACGTGCTCACGGTTCCCACCGCTGCGCTGCGGTTTCAACCGAAACCGGAGCAGATCGTGGAGTCCGCCGCTCAGGAAAACGAACCCCCCTCTGCCGAACGGTCACGCGGAAAGGAAGCCCGACCAGCGGAAAAAGACGGCGGCACGCTGTGGGTCCAGCAGGGAGACCTGCTGGCTCCGGTGGCGGTGCGCGTCGGGGCAACCGACGGCGTTTCCACCGAAGTTTCCGCTGATGGGCTGCAGGCAGGTCTGGAAGTCGTGTTGGGAGAGCAACGAAAAGAAACGTCGTCGCCGGAAGTCAACAATCCATTCGCCCCGCCACGCTTCCGCGCCCGACCAAAAACCTAGCATCACCGCGGGCCGGGAACCGGTCGTTGGGGCTCTGCCTTCAGGCGATGCAACGACCGGTGCATCAAGGCGGCCGCCGCGGCCGGAACTCCAACCATGGAACTCGTCCGACTGGAAAATGTCGTGAAGACGTATCGGGTCGGAGAAATCGACGTCCCCGTGCTCAAGGGGGTTTCGTTCTCCATCCAGCGCGGCGAGATGGTTGCGCTGATGGGTGCGAGCGGTTCCGGCAAGACCACCCTGATGAACATCCTGGGCTGCCTCGATCGGCTGACCTCGGGCAAGTACTGGTTTGACGGCCAGGAGGTCGGCGGTCTCGACGCGAACGAACGCGCGCGCGTCCGCACCGCCAGGCTGGGCTTTGTGTTTCAGAGCTTCAACCTGCTTGCACGGACCACGGCCATCCACAACGTGTTGATGCCGCTGGATTATGCGTCCCGCGTGCCGGCCATGACGGAAGCCTACGGCCGTGCCTTCAAGCTGCTCGACCGCGTGGGCTTGACCGATCGAATGGAACATGTGCCGTCCCAGTTGTCGGGCGGTCAGCAACAACGCGTGGCCATCGCGCGCGCACTGATCAATCAGCCGGACCTGTTGCTTGCCGACGAACCCACGGGAAACCTCGATTCGCGCACCAGCCGCGAAATTTTGCGGATGTTGCAGCAGCTCAATGAAGCGGGAACCACGATTGTGCTGGTAACGCACGACGCGCACGTTGCCAGTTACGCCCATCGCATAATTCACGTCGTCGACGGACTCTTAAGCGACGAGGAGCGTTCCGAACCGGTTGCCGCGGGTCTGCCCGGCCATGGCCCGTACGCATGCGCAGGAAACGGTCACTCCCCGGACGGCAACGGTTCATCTTCGAGTGACAATGGCTCGAACGGTCATGCGTCGTCTCCGACCGTGCACCCCCTCCCGTTGGGTGAGAGTCGGGGTCAGGGAATCCACGAAGATCGCCGCCTGGCGACGGCGCGCGGCAGTCAGGACTGGACGCCAGACTTGGGCCGCGACGCTGCGCATGCCGTCGCCGTGAGTGCCAGGGCCGCAATGCTCCCTCGAACCGCGACCGCCGAAACGACCACCCTCGCGCCGACCGCCAACCCGGCCGTCCAATCGCCGCGGCCGGGCCTGCTGTATTTGCTGCTTCCCGCCGCGCTGCGCACCGCGACCAGTTCGCTTCGCCGAAACAAGATGCGATCCGCGCTCACGACGCTCGGCGTCATCATCGGCGTGGGTGCGGTCATCGCGATGGTCGAAATCAGTCAGGGGTCGCGGACGGCGCTGATGCAAACCATGGCGACCATGGGTGCAAACACGTTGATCGTGCAGGCGGGCGCCGCCAACAGCGGCGGCATTACCTGGGGGGGTGGCAGCGCCAAGACACTCACGCCGCAAGACGCTGAAGAGATTCGTCGAACCTGTCCCGCGACAGTAGCGGTTGCTCCCGCCGTGCAGACGCAAGGTCAGGTCGTGTACGGCAATCGAAACTGGGTGCCCATGAACATTCTCGGAACATCACCGTCCTATTTGATCATTCGCGATTGGCAGCAGATGGACGATGGCGTGATGTTTACCGAACAGGACCTGCGCGGCGCCAACAAAGTCTGCGTGATCGGACGCACGCTGGTTAAAGAACTGTTCGACGGCGCGTCCCCGGTCGGCAAGACTATCCGCGTCAAGAATGTTTCCTTGCGCGTGGTTGGCGTGCTGGGCCCCAAAGGCTCGAACATGATGGGCATGGACCAGGACGACATCGTGATCGCTCCCTGGACCACCATCAAGTTTCGCGTTTCCGGCAACAACTCCGGCGGAGCCACCGCGGGAACCGGGAGCAGTTCCAGCACCTCGGTGGTCAACAAGCTCGGCGAGCTTTATCCCGGAAAAACCACGCTGTATCCTGAGCGCTCTGCCACGCAGTTGGCCAACAATCCGCAGCCCGTGCGGTTTGTCAACGTCGACCAGATTCTGGTCAAGGCCGCCAGTGCCGACGAGATCAAAACGGCGATTGCCCAGATCACGGGTCTGATGCACGAACGGCATCGCATCCGTGAAGGCGAACCCGACGATTTTAATATACGCGACATGAGCGAATTCATCCGCATGATGACATCCACGTCAAAGATGATGGGGGGGCTGCTGTTGATTGTGGCACTGATCTCGCTTGCGGTCGGCGGCGTGGGAATTATGAACATCATGCTGGTTTCGGTCACCGAGCTCACGCGCGAGATTGGTTTGCGGATGGCGGTGGGCGCCCGCGCGCAGCACATTTTGCGGCAGTTTCTCATCGAAGCGGTGGTACTCTGCCTGTTCGGCGGCGCGATGGGCATCGCACTGGGGCGTGCCGCGTCGGTGCTGGTCTGGTACATCATGCGCTGGCCGGTGGAGGCTTCTCTTTTGGCCATCATCGGCGCGTTCGCCGTTTCCGCCGCGATCGGCATCGCCTTCGGATTTTACCCCGCCTGGAAAGCCTCGCGATTGGACCCGATCGAAGCCCTGCGCTACGAGTAGCAGGCTTGTTTGCTTTGGGGTTGGATGCTGAATAGTGAATAGCAGGATGGCAGGCGTCAAGCGACTTGAGAGAAGCTCCGATGACCTCGATTCAAGAACTGACCCCAGTCTTCCGCGAAACCCTGAAAAACCGGGGAGTTGGCGATACAAGACTCGAACACCCGCAACAGTGTTGCACTTTTGGCGAGACGGTTGAAAGCGCAGCACCGGGCGCTGCACCTGACCCTACTTTGGCCCCGCTCGACCCTGGTTTGGCCGAGGCCATCGACGCCTGGCCGACGTTGCCCGAAACCGCCCGGGCGGACATCCTGGCGATGATCCGTGCGGCCAAATGAAAGGTACTACCGATCCGGCATCGACTGCCGATGGCCGGGGGCACTTATTCTTCGTGGATGCGGCTCATTTCGTGTTCGGCACGTACTTGTGCTGCCTGTGGTCGTTCGCGCGGCTGTATGTGCGTGCCGCGTCCGGTCGTCAGCGGTTCAAAGTGCTGGGAGCCTGGAACGCCGTGACCCGTGAACTGGTCAGCGTGACCAACACGACGGTCGTCAACACGGAAACAATGTGCGAACTGCTGCGGAAGATCGCCGAGCTCGGCCTGACAGGGCCGACCACACTGGTGCTGGACAACGCGCGCTATCAACGCAATGCCGTGGTGCAGGCATTGGCGGTGCAGCTTAAGATCACGCTACTGTTTCTGCCGTCGTACTCACCGAACCTGAATCTGATCGTACGGCTCTGGAAGTTCATCAAGGGCCGGGCCGTGTATGGACGTTACCATCACGGCTTCCGCGAGTACGAATTCTTGCGAAGGGAATATTTGTTGGCCTTGTGTTCGTCGAAGCGCACTTTGATTTCAATGGTCTCCAGGGTCGCGAGCGTGGCACCGTCGACCGCAATCGCGGCAAGCTGAATGATGGGGTACCGGCGCGGATCGAGGCCACCTGTTTCAAGGTCGATGAATTCGAGTTTGGATACATCCGACGCCACGGCACAAGATGCGATAAAGTCAGACAGTACTCAAATATCTTTGCGGATGAAGGAGATTGGTAAGTGCGGTTGGCTACGACGTGCACGGCGATGACTTGTCAGGAATTGTCGCGCCTTCGGTACCAGCTGGCGCGCTGCCGTCGGAAGACAATACCAAGGAGTGCAGCAGCGGTCGCTACAAGGGAGGATGGCTCGGGAACGGGTAGGAAAGTCAGATTGTCGAGGGCGAAACTTCCCGGTTGGTGGTTGAATCGGATAATTGCTTTGGAAATCGGGACGCCCGAATACTCGAAGCGGTTTTCGGAAAAACCAAGTGCGCCAGCGGTCGGGAAAACGTCCACCGGAGTCTCGCCGAGCGACATCAAATCCGGTGCGAACAATTCGACGCGGAATCCGGGGCTCAACGCGTCAGCAGTGTTGAGTGCCAACCCGAATTCGAGAAGGGAGGTTGGAGCGGCGAAATCCAGCGTGAGCACACCGGCTGAGTCTCCCGTCAGGCTGGGGTCGTCGACATAGGTCAGCGTGCCCGGGCCGAAAGAATTGTAAAAGGCCTCCGCGGAGTCCGCGCCACCGACTTTGAAATCGAACGTAACGCCGTTGTATGCGAGGTCGTCGACGGACTGAAACGGAATCTCGCTAAAGTCGAGTGTGGTTAGCGATACGCCTTGGGCAGATGTGCCGCAAACGACCCACCAGCCAGCAAACGCGAGAAAGAAGACAGAACCGAAGCCGCGTATTCGCAGCCCAGAGTATTTGGCGAGCATAAGATCACTCCTGTGGAATCTCAATTGAAGCTTGCTTGTGGAACCATCAAGGGCAACGTCGCCCACATCACAGTGCGACGTGGACAGTGGAGCGAAAGTAAACGAACACGACCAATGCCTAACGTAAAGTATCGTGCGTCGCTGCTGGAGAAATCGCGGCGAAAAACCGCGATTCGTGCAGCGGGTTCACATGGACCTCATTAGCCGACAGCCTGGGAAAGAGACACCAGGATCGTGGAACCGAGCAGTTGCGTCTACATTTTCAGCAAAGTGATCTTACCACGCATCTCCATTGCATTCAACGTTTTCCAGCAAAACGGCGATTTTTTCCACGGAGACCGAGGTTCAGCGCATTGTGGCTATTCCAGCAGCACCGCGTAAGTGCTGGAAGATAGTTGATTTATGGATCGGACGGCGACTACACTTAGGCGGTGCTTCGGACGAGTTCAGGTGGCGTGTTTGCATTTTGAACCATTCGTTTGTCCGCGACAGATAGACTGATATCTAAGACTGATACACCGATATCAAATCTGAGGCGTTCGTCCCAAGATTGGTGCTTCGCCGATGCAATCCACGGATTCATCCAAAGTCGCCGCGCCAGCTGCCGAATTCAAAGAAGTCGGCTTCCGTCACTCCCGCAACCTGCCCTCGCTCTTAGCGCAACTCCAGACTTCGCTGTTGGTCAGAAGGTACCAGGCGGGCAAGCGGGCTACAGTGGGCGTCCGGGACGGCAAGTTGAACTTGTCGCTCCATCATCTTGATCGGCCGATGGGGGTGGCTGCAAGCCAACGCTGGATCGCCGTCGGGGCTCTCAATCAGATCTGGCTGCTCCGAAGCGCGCGGGTCGTCGCCCCGCGCCTCAAGTCAGTCTTACACTTCGACGACTGTCTTCTTGCGCGGCACTCGCCGTTGACGGGCGATATCCAATGCCACGAGCTGTCCTACGGCGGCGACGAGCTGTGGATCGTCGACACGCTGTTTTCTTGTCGGTGCACGCGCGTCCGAAATTACAGCTATGTGCCCCGCGGGCGACCACCGTTCATCACGGCACTGGCTGCCGAAGATCGCGATCAAGCCATTTGGAATGTGCCGGACGTGGGCAAGCCGAGCGCCGAATCTACGGCCACGACGGCTGGCGGCAACGGCTCGCCCACGAATGAATCGAAGAAACGCCAGCGGAAACCGCCATGAAGCGCCGAGGCAGTGCAGGTCGGAAACGCGGAAAGCGCGCGCCGCCACGCGTGTGGCGCAGGCGCCCGCTGTTCGAGATTCTGGAAGATCGCCAATTGTTGGCTCTCATCACTTGGGACGGCGGTGCCGGGACCGCGTCTTGGCACGACCTGGCCAATTGGTCCGGCAATACGCTACCGGGCCCCGATGACGACGTGCGTATTGATGTACCGGAAGTGCTCGCAATTACGCATTCAACTGGGACAACGGCGATCAAAAGCCTGTTCAGCGGCGAGGCGTTCCTGCTTTCCGGCGGCTCATTGTCGGTATTTGACGAATCGACATTCTCCGTTGGCTTAGCGCTTGAGGGCGGCGCGCTCGGGGGCACTGGCGAGGTGACGCTGGCGGGCGATTCCAGCTGGACAGCCGGGACGATGACCGGCAGCGGGACGACGATCGTCGACGCGGGCGCGACGCTGACGCTCTCCGACACTGCGAACAAGGGAGTTAACCGGCGGCTGGAGAATCGAGGGACAGTCGACTACACGGGAACCAGTTTGCATTTCGGGCTCTTCGAGAACGCGACGGGCGTGATCGACAATCAGCTGGGCGGCGTGTTCCACGTGGCGGGCGACGGCGACCTGTTGGTCCATATCGGCTCGGGCCACGCCTTCCACAACTCCGGCACGTTCACCCACACCGGCGCCGCCGAGACGATCATCAGCGTGCCGTTCCACAACTCCGGCACCGTCAACATCCAGGAAGGTACCTTCCGGCTGGATGCTGCATTTCCGAATTATGATGCGACGACGGACACACTCACGGGCGGCAGGTATCGAATTGCTGGCACGTTTCGCTTCCCTGACGCCAACATTCGCACGAACGCCGCCTCGATTTCGCTTGTTTCGTCGTCCGCGCAAATCGTCAACCAGGCGAATGCCGACGCCCTGGCCAATCTGTCGAGCGTTGCCGCGACGGGTGGCTTGACCTTAGAAAACGGCCGCAGCCTGAATCTGCCCACTGACTTTATCAACGCCGGCAGTGTGACCGTCGGTTCCGGAAGCACGCTGACCATCGGCGGAGGCCCACTGGCCCCGGGAGGTCAGGTCGGCACTTGGCACGCGGACGGAAACGCGCTCGACTCGGTGGGCGGCCAGCACGGGACGTTGCAAAACGGGGCAGGCTTCGCAGCGGGCCAGATTGGGCAGGCGTTCAGTTTCGATGGCGTGGACGATCAGATCCTCGTGCCGCATAACGCGAATCAGAACACGGGGAATCAGATCACGATCGAGGCCTGGGTCAATCCCAGTTCAGCGGGACATGGACGCTCGATCGTCAATAAGAGATCGTCCGGCGGCTACACGCTCGAGACGACACATGCGCCGTACGGGCCGAATAACGGCCTGCAATTCGGGAGTGGTGCGATCGGCTTGCTCCAAACTCCGGCCGATGTCCTAACAGTTGGAGTCTGGCAGCATGTGGCCGCCACCTACGACGGCACGACAATGCGAATCTTTGTGAATGGCGTTGAGCGGGCCAGCATGCTGGCCTCCGGTGCAATCGAAGCGGTGACCGCACCCCTCATCATCGGCAGAAATGCCGTGATTCCATCGTTCGCCTGGCACGGATTGATCGACGAGATCGGGCTCTACAGCCGGGCCCTCACCGCCGCGGAAATCCAGGGGCGGATTAATCCAAGGAATTATACACAGATATCAGGTTCCACCATTCTCAGCGGCGGCACGCTGGCGGCCAGTGGCGGAGTGCAAATTCAAGGAGGCCGTTTAGCGGGCGCGGGCACCGTCAACAGTGCCGTGATGAGTGCCGGGCAACTTCTGCCGGGAGACGGTGCTGCCTCGCCGGCCGCTGGCATCCTGACGATCCAAGGCGATTACACGCAGATTGCCAGCGGTTCGCTCGAAATTCAGATCGAAGGAACAGCCGCCAGCACGCAGTACGACCAATTGACCGTCTTCGGAACTGCGACACTGGACGGGGCTTTGCAAATTCTCCGGCCGCCGAGTTTCGTGCCCAATGCCGGAGACCGATTCGAGATCCTCTCGTTTGCGTCCAAGAGCGGAGACTTTGCGACAACCACCGGCCTCAACATTAGCGCCGGCGCTGCACTGCAAAAGGACTATGGGCCAAGCGGCCTGAGCCTGGTGGCTGTCGGAGCCGGCGCGACCATCACGTCGAGCAAGGCACTCGACTTCGACGGACGCAGCGATCTGGTCCGCATCGAGGACTCACCGTCGTTGCGGCCGGAAAGCCTTACGTTGGAATCGAGGATCAGATTCGTCCAGTCAGTTGGTTCGCCCGTTATCATCGTGAGCAAGACGGTCGGCGCCGGCTTTTCCAACTCGTACCAGCTTTGGTATCAGCCTGGGCAAATCCTAGCCGTTGTGGGCTCTGCCAGCGGCGTGCAAACTGCGCTGATCGCGCCCTTTTCGCCCGTTGTTGGAACCTGGTACCAACTGGCGTACACGTACGACTCTCTTACCGGGCAACAGGCACTATACGTTGACGGCGCTTTGATCGTTTCGAGCACTGTCCAACCAAGGGCGATTGATTATGACAGTCATCCTGTCTTGATCGGCGCCGAAATCGAGTTTGAATCGCTTGCTCATTTCTTCTCTGGCCAGATCGACGAGGTTCGCATCTGGAGCACGGCCCGCAGCCAGTCTCAGATATCCGCAGGCTTGAATCGGCAGGTCGCCGCCACGGAAGCGGGGCAGGTCGGTTATTGGCGCTTTGACGAAGGGACCGGCCAAATCGCCGGAGATCGCTCCCCCGCTGGCAACCACGGCACGCTGGGAGGCGGTGTCGTGGTCCGCCGTCCAATCTGGGTGGATGCCAGCGTTCCGATTTCGGGTCGGGAGTTGCCGGTAACCCTGGAGGAAAACACGGACGCGACCGTGCCGCTGCCCGTATACGATGTCGTCGGTGCGCCGCTGACCGCCGCAATTACGCGCCTTCCGCAGCGCGGCACGTTGTTCCAAACCAGCGACGGCACGACGCGCGGCGCGGCGATTACTTCGGTTGGGACGCTGGTAACCGATTCGCGGCGGCGCGTAATCTTCGCGCCGCAAACAGACGACGTCGGCGCTCCGTATGCCGATTTCGGCTACGAAGTGAGCGACAGCCAGACGCAATCGGAAGAGGCCAGCGTTGTGCTGACCGTGACGCCGGAAAAAACCGTCTACTCCGCTGCCGATGATTTTTCGCCCTACGCGAATCCGGGGGGCGAGTGGACGTACGGCTGGTCGGCCTCGCGCGGTAGTCCGTTGCAGGTATTTCCCACGCGCAGCCAAATCAACGGTGTCGATCATTGGATTGATCCGGCGATCATCAGCCTTGGCGCGCCCGCCGTCGCATATAACGGAACGGCCAGCCCGGTTGGTCTCCTAGCTTCGGGCAGGCTCGCAGTTCACCCCGGCAGCGCCGGGCAAAACAGCGTCGTCCGCTGGACGGCGCCGAAGTCGGGCCAGTATTCGGTCGCCGTCACGTTTACAGGAATGGATTCAGCGAGCACCGATGTGGCCGTGCTGCGACAGTCAGAGCAGCTCTTCAGCGGCGCGATCAATGGGCAGGGAAGCACGCAGACTTTCTTCCAGAATCTCAACATTCTGGCCGGTCAGACAATCGATTTCACGGTCGGGTTTGGCAACGGCAATTTTTTCTTCGACACCACCGGTCTCGATGCCGTGATTACGTTTCAAGGCCCGCCAGCGGTCACGATCGATCTGAGCACGTCGAGTGATTCGGGCGCTTCCGACACCGATAATCTAACCAACGACAACACACCGACCTTCGACGTGACGGTCAACCGCGCCGGCACGATTGAAGTTGATTTTGACGGCAACGGCACGTACGAAGCGACGCAAATCGTCACTGCGGCAGGCACTTATTCGTTCACCACCCCGACGCTCGCCTACGGTGCGTACGACGCGGCGGCCAGATTCACCGCCGAATCGTTCGCACCGGTTTCGAGCACCATCACTGTGCAGATCGATACGGTCGGCCCGCGGGTGCTGCCGCGGGAAACCGGCTCGGGCAACGCGTTGCAGTTCGACGGCGCCAACGACTTCGTCGACATGGGCGATCCGGCCGATAATGCCCTCGACCTGGCGGGCAGCGCGACGATCGAAGCTTGGGTGCGATTCGATTCTCAGCCCAACTCGACCATCGCCCCGTTTGTAAGTAAAGACCCGGGACCTGGACACATCAACAAATGGATCTTCGGTTACGCCAACAACTATTTCGTCTCGAACGTAACCTTCTTTCACATCAACAATCCGACCTTCGGATTCGTATTTCTCGCTTCATCCCCGTGGACGCCCGTCGTCGGCCAGTGGTATCACCTGGCCGTGGTCAAAGACGGCAACAACTATACCTTCTATCGCGACGGACAGCCCGACGGCACGGCGCAAAGCAGCATGCCGGTGCCTGACGTCGCCGCAACGTTTCAGGTGGGCCGTGCGGAGGACGCGTTCCGTTTACATGGCGCGCTCGATGACGTCCGCGTCTGGAACACCGTCCGCAGCGACGCGGAAATTCAGGGCGCGATGAGCCGACGGTTGACCGGTGGCGAAGCGGCGCTCGTCGGCCACTGGGCGTTCGACGAAGGGGCCGGCGATTTGGTAATCGACGACGCTGAGG
Source organism: Planctomycetaceae bacterium (assembly GCA_005773095.1). Classification (GTDB taxonomy): domain Bacteria; phylum Planctomycetota; class Planctomycetia; order Pirellulales; family PALSA-1355; genus SXHT01. The sequence continues at coordinate 49,818 of SXHT01000107.1, read as the reverse complement.
CGAATGACGGGGTACTCGGCGGCGGCGTGCCGGCCAGTCAACCGCTATGGATTGCGTCCGGCGCACCAATCGCCGGCGGCACTGTTGTCGCGCCGCTTGCCGGTTGGCCGATTGATTTCAGCGAGCCGATCGATCCGGCGACGTTCACCACGGCCGACGTTTCGATTCGCGGCCCGTCGGCCCAGACGATCGCGCCATTGTCGATCGACGGCAGCGGGACTTCGTTTGTGGTCACATTGCCTCCGCAGAACGATCCGGGCGTCTACACAATCCAAATTGGTCCAAACATTGCCGACCTGGCCGGCAACTTGATGGATCAGGATGCAGACGGCGCGCCGGGCGAAACAATCGACGATGTGGCGATCCAGGTGACGCAGGTCAGCGTAGCGGCGGACCTGGTCGTCAGTGCGCTGAGCGGCCCCATCGAACCGGTCGTCGGCAGCCCGGCCCAGGTCGCCGTGTCGTGGACCGTCACCAACGAAGGGCAATCGGCCACGACGGCCGAACAATGGACCGATCGCGTCATTCTTAGCAGCAACAATCTGCTCGGCGATGCGGACGATCAAGTCGTTGCGAACGCGGTACACGACGGCGCGCTCGCCCACAACGCCCAGTACAGCAAAACGCTCATCGTCAGCTTGCCGGCCGGCTTGAATGGCAATTTCTTTCTATTCGTGCGCACCGACGCTCTGGGTCAGGTGGCCGAGGGCGCTGGCGAGGCCAATAACAATTCCCAGCCCCTACCGATAACGGTCATCCGGCCGTTTGCCGATCTAATCGTCGAAATCGTCACGCCCGACGGCGCAGCCGTAAGCGGTGGTCCGCTTGACGTAACCTGGCGGGTTCGTAACGTCGGCATCGCCGCTCCCAACACGACGACGTGGAGCGAGCGAGTGCTGTTGTCGGCAGACGACGTGCTCGACGACGGCGACTACGTGCTGACCACAATCACTCACCAGGGGCCGCTCGCCGCCGGCGACACCTACACGGCGCAAGCAGTCGCGACGTTGCCCCACGGCATCGGCGGCGACTTTCATGTATTTGTCGTCACGGACGTCAGCGACCAGGTTTTTGAGGCGCAGTTCGAGGGAAACAATTCAGGCCGCACGCTCGTGCCGGTCGCAATCACGCGACGGCCGGACCCCGATTTGATTGTTTCCAGCATCACAGCCGCGGCGTCCGGCCAGCCCGGGCAGGTGGTGCCGGTTTCTTGGACAGTAAGAAATTCCGGCACTCGCATCGCCGACGGCCCCTGGCTTGACCGAGTCTACTTGTCGGCGAGCGGCGATGTAGCCGGCGCTCAGCTCCTGGCAACGATCGAGCATCCGGCGAGTTTGCCCGCCAATGAGACGTACGTTGGTTCGACGAGCGTTAACATCCCCGCCCTGGCCGACGGCGCCTATCGCATTGTTGTCGTCACCGATGCAACGTCGCTCGTGTTCGAAGGAGATAACGAAGCGAACAACACCTTGGCGTCCGCCGTCATTCAAATCGGTCATCCAAATCTTGTGCCATCGTTGACGGCCGTGTTGGACGCGGCCATCTCCGGGTCGACGATCACGCTTTTCGGCCAGGTCGAAAGCCGCGGCACGGCGCCCGCCCTCGGTAGCTGGGTTGATCGCGTCTATCTTTCGACCAACACCACGCTGGATGCGGCCGATCTGCAAGTGGCCGAAACTGGGCATAGCGGACCTCTCTTAGCGGACGGCAGTTATCCGCTCTCGTTCGACGTGCCGATTCCTGTCGATATTTCAGGCCCTCGCTTCTTGTTGCTGGTGTCCGACGCGCTTCAGCAGGTCAACGAGCAAGGCGATGAAGGCGATAACATTGTCTCGTCCCCGTTAACAATCGAGTTAGCGCCTTATGCCGATCTCGTGGCGATGAATGTCACAGCGCCGCAGCTGACGATTGGCGACCCGGCCCAGGTCACGATCGGCTGGGAAGTGCGCAATGTGGGCACGGGCGTTGGCCTCACCAACTCGTGGACAGACCGCGTGATCGCGTCCGCCGACACGATCGTCGGCAATGCCGACGATGTCGTACTTGGCTCCTTCGATCACACCGGCGCGCTCGCCGTCAACCAGAACTACATTCGCCAAGAGTCGTTCCTACTACCGCCCGCGTTTCAGGGCCGCTTCCACTTGTTTGTGAAAACGGACGCACGTTCTGCTGTGTTCGAGAACGGTCTGGAGGCCAACAATATTGCCGAGGCGCCCAATTTCTTCGACGTCGTGACCGCTCCCTACGCTGACCTGGTCGTCTCGTCCGTGGCCATTCCCGTCACTGCCGAGAGCGGTCGGACGATGTCCGTTTCCTGGACGGTAACAAACCAAGGGATCGGCGTGACCGACAGGATTGGTTGGGGCGACAACGTTGCCCTCGTCCGTGATCTGGCTGGTACAAACTTGATCGCCAACCTGGGTGCGTTCACTCATACCGGTCCGTTGGCAGTTGGCGGCAGCTACCAACGGACTGCCGAAGTGACGCTGCCCAACGGCGTCAGCGGCACGGCTTATGTCGTCGTCACAACTGGCGGTCCGTTCGAATTCGTCTACACGGATAACAACCACCGTGTTTCGAATGCCACCACCGTGACGCTGACGCCGTCGCCTGATCTTGTCGTTAACGAAATCACGGCCCCGTCCGCCGTTGTCTCCGGCAACAAATTCGACGTCAGCTGGACGGTTCGCAACGACGGCACCGGCCCGGCGGCGGGCGGTTGGACCGACCACGTCTATTTGCGCCAGGCCGACAATCCGCAAGGTCAGACGATCGAATTGGGATCGTTCAACTACACGGCCGAGTTGCAAGCCGGCACGTTCTATCGCCGGCTCGAACAGTTCGAGCTGCCGTCGACGCTGCAAGGGCTGTACCAGGTCGTGGTCACGACGAATGCCGCCAACTCGCTCTACGAGCACCTGGCCACCGCCAATAACACCACCGTCGACGACCAAACGCTGCTCGTCACTTTGGCCCCGCGGCCTGATTTACAGGTGGAGCTGATTGACGGCCCCACAACCGCGTCGGCGGGCGGCACGGTGTCGCTGGCGTTCAACATTCTCAATCAAGGAACGGTCGCCACCAATTCGCCCGTTTGGCAAGACCGCGTGTTCTTGTCGCTTGATAACCGCGTGACCAATGACGACATCGTCATCGGAACGCTCGATCGCGGTGCCGCGCTGGCGCCTGGCGAACGGTATCGCACGGTCACTGGCAGCTTGACCATCCCCCGGCAATATCGCGGCCCTGCATATCTCATCGTGCAGACCGACGCTGGCAGTCAGGTCGACGAATATCCCAACGATGACAACAATACGCTGGCCGTTCCGATCACCATTCAGGGCTTGCCGCCGGCCGACCTGGTGACGTCGAACGTCGCCGTCCCGGTGCAGGCCTTCGACGGTTCGCAGGTTCAAGTCCGCTGGACGGTGACCAATCGCGGAGCGGGCGAAACGGACCGCGATTTTTGGACCGACACGGTGTGGTTGACTCACGGCGTTTCGCGACCACGCGGGGTCAGGTACAGCCCCGATGGAGAAATACCGGGCGACTTTCAACTGGGCACGTTTGGGCACTCCGGCTCGCTAGCCGTCGGCGACAGCTACGAGCGAGTGGTCACCGTCACGTTGCCGGCAAATCTCTCGGGTCAATATTACATTACTGCCTGGTCCGATTCGCTCGACGTGGTGACCGAAAACACTTTCAGCGAGAATGTGAATCCCGACGACCCGAATGAACTGGACGGCAACAACTACAAGGCCCGGCCGATTACGATTCTGCTTGTGCCGCCGCCCGATTTGACGGTGACCGCGGTCGTGGCATCGCCCCAGGCCTCGTCGATCCAGCCCCTGGTCGTCGAGTGGACCGTCGCCAACCACGGCTCGAACGAAACCCAAAGCGGACGGTGGTCCGACACGGTTTATCTGTCGACGGCCCCCACACTCAACGCGCCCGGCGCCACGCAGTCGATCCTCGGCTCGCGGACGCACGACGGCGCTCTGGGAATCGGGGAAAGTTACTCGGCCCAGCAGACGTTTGAGTTGCTGCCCGAGCAAATCGGACAGTACGTGATCGTTCAGACAAATCCGAACGGCCAGGCCTGGGAAGGCCCGCTCACAAACAACAACTCCCGCTCGGCGCCGTCGCTCGTCACGGCGCGTCCGGCCGACTTGCGCACGGTGTCGGTGGTGACTCAGCCCGACAATTTTTCCGGCGAGCTCACGACCGTTCAGTGGACCGTCACCAACTTCGGCAACGAAGTCTGGTCCGGCACGCGATTGTGGGGCGACGAAGTCTGGATTTCGCCGGACGCGACGTTCCTGCCGTCTCGCGCCACGCGGCTCGGCAGCTTCGCGCATAGCAATCAAACGCCGCTCGGCCCAGGGCAAAGCTATACACAATCCGGCCAGGTCCTGTTGCCCAGCGGCATCGGCGGCACGCGTTATATCTACGTTTTCACCGATCGCCAGCCCGGGCCGTTTGAATCTATCGATCGCAGGTCTCAGGTTTACGAAGGAACCAACGAAGACAACAACCGCAGTTCCGGCGTGCCGTTGACCGTGACCTATCGCGAGCCGGACCTTACCGTCACCAGCCTCACCGTTCCGTCAACGCCGCCATTCTCGGGTGAAACGATCAACGTTGCCTGGACAGTCACCAATCTGGGCAATCGGGCGACACGTGACGGCGCTTGGCGTGATACAGTGTTTTTATCGCGCGATCCCTCGCTCGATTCGAGTGATTTATTCGTCGGCGATCAACTTCGCTTGGGCGTTCTCGCCACGGGCGGCTCCTATTCCAGCAGCCTGGAATTTACTCTGCCCGACGGTATTGGCGGCGATTTTTATGTGCTGGTCTATGTCGATGCCCAACAGCTGATTGCAGAATTTCAAGGCGAAGGCAACAACATCACGGCCGAGCCCTTGTCTGTCGTGCTCGCCGCGCCCGCCGATCTGCAGGTTACGTCGCTGGCCGTGCCCCCGCGAACCATCGCCGGACAGGATTTCGACCTGTCGTACACCGTCACCAACACGGGCGCGGGCGCTACGCCACCGAGGCAGGGAAATTGGACCGATCTCATCTACCTGTCACGCGATCAGCTGCTGGACCTCGAGCGCGACCGCTTCCTCGGTTCGATTTTTCACACCGGTGGGCTGGCGGCCAGCGCGAGCTACACAGCCAACCAGGCATTCAAGGCGCCGCGCGACCTGATCGGCGATTATTACGTCTTCGTCATTACCGATCCGACGCGAAACGGTCTCCGCGGCGACGTCTTCGAAAGCAGTCGCGAAAACAATAACTCGCGAGCCAGCGCTCAGCCGCTCATCATCGAGCTGCCGCCGCCGGCCGATCTCGTGGTCGACAGCATCACGGTTCCACCCGCGGCTCGCTCCGGCGAGGAAGTCGAAATTCGCTGGAGCGTGTCGAACCATGCCGTTTTCCCGGCTAGCGGCCGCTGGGCCGACGCGGCCTATCTCTCGCAGGACGCAACCTGGGATATCAACGATCGGCTGCTGGGCCGTGTGGAGCACGCGGGGCCGCTCGACCCGAGCGCCTCGTACGAATCCATCCTGCGGACAAAATTGCCGCCGGCCACGCCCGGCTCGTATCGCGTGATCGTCCGGCCCGACATCTACAACCAGGTCTATGAGGCGACCGACGAGTCAAACAATCGCACGACCTCGGCCAACGCGCTCAACGTAACGGTCGACGCGCTGCAATTGGACGTGCCGCTGAACACAACGCTTGACACGGGCGAGGACCACCTCTTTCAAGTCACCGTCGCGGCAGGTGCGACGCTCAAGCTGAGCCTCACCACGCCGGCCAGCGGCGCTTCGAACGAACTATTTGTCCGCTTCAACGCCGCACCGACCTCGTTCCAATTCGACGCCGCCTACAGCGGACCATTGCAGGCGAATCAGACGGCCGTCATTCCGCGCACCGAGGCCGGCACCTATTTCGTGCTCATCCACGGACAATCCGAACCCGGCGATAACACGCCCGTCACATTGAGGGCCGAAGTACTGCCGTTCGGCATTACCGATGTGACATCGGACCACGGCGGCGACAGCCGATACGTGACCGCGACCATCACCGGCGCACAGTTCGCCCCGACAGCGATTGTGAAGCTGGTCCGCCCCGGCATCGCCGAGTACGAGCCAGTGCGCTACCAGGTGGTGAACAACACAAAGATTGTCGCCGTCTTCGACTTGCGCGACGCCCCGCACGGTTTGTACGACGTCAAGGTGATCAATCCGGGCGGGCAAGCGGCCATCGTGCCTTATCGCTACCTGGTCGAGCGGGCCATCGAGCCGGAAGTCCGCGTCGGGCTGGGGGGCGATCGTGTGTTGGCCCCGGGCGAAGTCGGCCGTTATGGTCTGTCGATTCAAAATCTGACCAACGTCGATCTCCCCTACGTCTACTTCCAATTCGGCGTGCCCGAGCTGGGACTGAATCCCATCGTATTCGGTCTGCGACACGTTGTGTTTAGCAGCAATTTGGGCGGCGCGCCCGCCGTGCCCGGCGTGCCGTGGGCCGATCTGGCTTCGGCGGTCAACACCACCGGCGAAATCCTCGCGCCCGGTTACGCAGTCGATCTCGCCAACGGAAGTTTGGCAGGACTCAGCTTCACCGCCCATACCTATCCCGGTCTCAGTGGCATCTTCGACAAGAACTTTGCCGAGCTGGCAGAGCAGATTGCCGGCTTCTATCCCGAATACGCGGAATTCCTAAAAGAGGGCATCGATGGCTTAGCGAAGATTGATCCAGAGCTGGCCAAAGTTTTCAAGGACGTCACCGAAATCGGCGGCCCATTGAGCGATGTTGACCCCGCAGCCGTCGCGTTCCGCTTCCACATCCTGGCAGCGGCCACTCCGCTTTCGCGCGACGAATTCATCGCGCGGCAGCGGGCCGAGGCCGCTCACCTCCGCGATGCCATCCTGGCCGATCCCACGGCGTCGCAGTCTTTGGCCGTATTGGCCGCCGATCTACAAACCTGGTCCGATTTATATCTCGCCGCGCTGGCGTCCGCTGGTTTGCTCCGGCCGGAAGACGTGCCGCCGGCGATTCGCCAGGACCCAGAACTGGTGAGCTTGATGTCGGTCCTTGCGGCCGGCGTGCTGGCGGGCCCGGCTGGACAGCAAATTATTACTGACGGCGACTTGCCGGCCTTTTTTTCCAACGTCCGTCGCTGGTATGGCCACAATCCAAATCTCGAAGGGAGCGGTCCGCCGCCTTCGGCCGACAGCTTCGACCTGGGGCAATCGGCCGCCACGGCCTTCGCCGCGTTCAATGTTTATGTTCCGTTCGCCAACAAGCATGGCAGAGTCGATTTGGACCAGATCGACCCCGGCCAACCGCCGCCGCCCGATTTCTCCAGCTTCTTTGCCCAAGCGGCCGGAACGAATCAGGCCACAATCAGCGGGCCCGCCGGTTTTGGCCCCGAGCAATTCGTTCCGCTGGGTGAGCCCCTGCCGTACACCATTCAGTTCGCGAATTCCGAGAACGCGGCCACGGCCGCCGGCGAAGTTCGCGTACTGATGCAGCTCGACCCGGGACTCGACGCGCGCACGTTTCGTCTGGGTGACATGCGGCTGGGCGACATTCAAGTACACGTGCCCGACAATCGCGGCGCGTTTCAAGGCGATTTCGACTTCACCGGCAGCAAGGGCTTCAGCCTGCGCGTCAGCGCGGGCATTGACATACAGTCGCTTACCGCGACCTGGTTGTTCCAGGCCATCGATCCACACACGGGTGAAATCGTTGACGACGCGAATCTGGGGTTGCTGGGGATTGGCAACGATCGAAAGGCGCGGAGCGGCTTCGCGACTTTCACGGTGGAAGCCCAGGACGGGCTGCCGACCGGCACGTCGATCACGGCCCAAGCGCGGGTGCTGTTGAATAATGCGCCGCCGGATGACACGCTGGCGATCACCAACCAGATTGACGGTGTGGCGCCCACAACCGTGCTCACTTCCGCGCCGATCCAGCCGGGCAGCTCTGACTACCAGGTGAATTGGCAGGCCAGCGACGATTTGGGCGGCTCAGGCGTTCGGCACGTAACCGTTTATGTGGCGGCAGACGGCGGCGACTTTACCATTTGGCAACGGCAGACGACCGAAACTTCCGCCATCTATCAAGGCACCGCCGGCCACAGTTACGAATTTCTCGCCTTGGCCACCGACAACGCCGGCAATCGCGAGTTGCCGCCGCTGGGTCTCTTGGCGCCCGACGACGGCTCGACGGTCAATCTTGGTTCGCTGCCGACAGTCGATGAAAGCGGCAATCCCGACCTGGGGCCGCCGGTCGAGCCGAGCAACAATCCATCCACGAACCCGCTCTTCCTGCAAGCCGAGCTAGGAATTCCTGCCGCGCAGCCGACGACGCTGCCCGCCGAATTCACAACCGTGCTGCGGCCGTTCTCCGGCCGCGCGTTCGCAACCGGTATTTCCACCAGTGAGGCCGGCATCGGCCCGCTGGCGATCGTCGAGCTGGCCGACGGCTCGGTGCTCGCCAGCGGCGGCGCGAATCGAGGCTCGTTGTACCGATTGCCCGCCAACGGCGGCGCGGCCGGCGCGCCGATTACCACGTTGCCGTATCCCGTCTTCGACATGGTCATGGCGCCCAGCGGCAACGTGTGGGCCACGACCGGTGGCGGGCCGCTGCTCGAGCTGAATCCGCTCACCGGTGAGATTCTCGGCGAATACGGCGACGGAATCACGCAAGCCGTGGCGATCAATCCGGCCAACGGCAACCTCTATGTATCGTCCGGTCGCGGCGTCGAAATTTTCAATCCGGCGTTGCACACCTTCCGTCATTACAGCAACGTCCGCGTGGGCAGCCTCGCGTTTGGGCCGGATGGCACGTTGTGGGGAACCACCTGGCCCGCCCGCGGCGACGTCATCCGGTTCGACAATCAAGCTCTCAATCGCGGCCGCGCCGAGCGCGTGCTCACCTTCAACGACGACGTCGACTCGCTCGCCTTCGGCGCGGCCAATAGCCAACTCGAAGGTTTGTTGTTCGTTTCTCACAACAATGGTGCGCGGCACCGCGGGCCCGGCACGCTGACAATGATCGACCTGGCAACGCTGCACACCGTGGCCGTGGCCACCGGCGGCACGCGCGGAGATATCGTGCGGACCACGGCCGACGGCCGCGTGTTGCTCAGCCAATCGCACCAGATCGACGTTTTGAATCCGCTGACAGCGCCCGTCGTGGTCAGCACGAATCCGCCTCCCGATGCGGCCGTCGCCTTGCCGCTGGGCAGTATCAGCATCACGTTTGACAGCGACATGCGCGTCGGCCGGGCGACAGATGCGACTTCGGTGCTCAATCCGGCCAACTACCAATTGATCGGCGACGTCAGCGGCCCGGTCGCCATTCGTTCGATCGCCTACGATGCGGCCGCGCGGACCGCCCTGCTCGGTTTCGACGCGATTGGCGCCGACCATTTCTATCTGCGCGTCCTGACGACCGTTGAAAGCACGGCCGGGCTGGGGCTCGCCACGCCGTTCGAGTCAGAATTCACGGCCGTCACCGATCTGACGTCGTTGCTGGGAATTCAATTCTCGAACGTTCGTTCGTCGCGCCACGACCAAACGGTGTCGTACGACGTGACCGTGACCAACGTCAGCCAATTCGATCTGCTGCTGCCCGTGGTGTTGGTGTTGAACCCGACGCTGCCATTCGCCGGCCAGCCGACGACCTCGCTCGGTCAATCGCAAGGCGGCGTGTGGTTGGTCGACTTGAGCCAAGGACTGACGAACGGCCGGCTCGGCGCTGGCCAGTCGATTACCGGCCGCACCGTGACGATCAATAACCCCGGCGGCGAACGGGTCACATACATCCACGGCATCTACGCATTGGCGTCGGCCAACGTTGCTCCCGTCTTCGATTCCCTGCCCGAGTTGTCGGCGATTGCCGGCAACGCCTATCACTATCAGGCGCTCGCCCACGACCCGGACGGAATCACGATTAATTATTTCCTCTACGGCGGCCCCGCCGGCATGACGGTGAACCCGCAGACAGGCGCCGTGGATTGGCTGCCCTCGTCGCACGGCTCGGCGACGGCGCCCGTGGTGCTGCGCGCGTACGACTCGCGCGGCGGATTCGCCACTCAAGAATTCTCCATCACAGTGGCCGGCGGAAATCACGCTCCCGAATTCGTCTCGCAGCCGGGACAGCTGACAGGCAAAGAGGGACAACTGCTGGTGCGTCCGATCGCGGCGACCGACGACGACGGCGATCCGCTCGTCTATTGGGCCAATGCATTGCCGCCGGGGGCCATCTTCGATCCGGTCGGCCGCATGCTTCGGTGGACGCCCGACTTCCAGTCGGCCGGCACGTATCGCGACGTGGAATTCGTCGTCAGCGATGGCGATCTCACCGTCAGCCAGCGCTGGGAGATCCTGATCGCTCCGGCGAAGCAGCCGCCGCAACTTCTCGCGCCCGGCGATCGCACGGTGCGAGAAGGAGATACCCTTCGCATTCGACTTGCAGCCAGCGATGCCGACGGCGACGCCCTCGAGTTTGCGAGCAGCATGTTGCCCGGCGGAGCGCTCCTCAATCCGCACACGGGCGTATTCGAATGGACGCCGAGCTTTTTTCAACATGGCGTGGTAACTATCCCATTTAGCGTGACCGATGGTGAATTCACCGCGACGGCCAGCACGCGAATTACCGTGCTCAACGAAAACGCCGCGCCGATTTTCGACGAGCTCGGCACATGGCAGATTCAGGAAGGTCAGCAACTGAGCTTTCGCGGCTTCGCGTTCGATCCCGATAATCCGGGCTACCTGCCGCCCGATCGAACCGCCGCCGGCACGCTGACCGCGCTCGAAGGCTCACTGCCCTCAGTCAGCTACGCCGCGAACGGCCTCCCGTCCCTGGCCAGCTTCGACGCTGCCACCGGCATGTTTCAATGGACGCCCGGCTTCAGCGATGCGGGCGTATATCTCGTGACGTTCACCGCCACCGATGACGGCGATGGCGGCGCCCCGCTGGCCACGATGGTAACGGTGCCCATCAGCGTGCTGAATACGAACCGTGCGCCGCAAATCGCACCCATCGCGAATCAATCTGTTGAGCGCGGACAGTTGCTCGACGTGCCCGTTTCAGTCATCGACGAAGACGGCAATCCGCTCGTCCTCTCCGCCAGCAGAACCGGCGGCTTCGGACTGCCGCCGTTCGCCACGTTCGAAGACAACGGCGACGGCACGGGCCGGTTGCGCTTCCAGCCTGTCGCCGGAGATCGCGGCGACTACACCATTCTGCTTCGCGCCAAGGAAAGCACCGCCATTGGGCCCGCGCTTTCGTCGGAAGCCGTTTTCGTATTGTCGGTCGAATCCGACAACGAACCGCCGCGGCTGGCCTACCTTGGCGACAAGGTGGCCGTCGCCGGTGAACTCTTGACGTTTGCTGTTTTGGCCAGCGACCTGGATCAAGACCCGTTGACCTTTTCCTCGCAAGGCTTGCCGACGGGCGCGACGCTAACGCCGGACGCCGTCTATGGCAAGGCCATCTTCGCGTGGACGCCGACTGCCAGCGACGTTCGGGCCGCGCCCTACACCGTCACGTTTCGCGTCGCCGACAGCGGCAACGGCAACGCTGCCCAGTCGATGAGCGATGAGCGAACGATCAATTTGCGCGTCCGCGCTGCCAATGCGGCGCCGCTGCTGGCCGCCGTCGGCAATCAAACCGCTCAAGAAGGCCAGCCATTTGAGCTGCAATTGTCGGCATCGGACGCCGACGGCGATCCACTCACGTTCTCGGCAACCAATCTGCCGCCGGGCGCGATGCTCGACCCGGCCACGGGCCTATTGACCTGGTCGCCAACTCTTTTCCAGGCTGGCACCTACAGCGGCATCGTCGTCTCGGCGACGGACGGCAATCGAACCGATTCCAAGACGTTCTCGATCGTTGTAGCGAACAAGAATCAGGCCCCAGTGGCCGTTCCGTTGCCGAATATATCGGGCAGAGAGAATTCGGCGCTTCAATACACGCTTACGGCCGCCGACATCGACAGCGATCCGCTCGTCTTCGCGGCCGAATCGCCGCTGCCAATCGGTGCCCGACTGAATATCCACAGTGGCCAAGTCACTTGGACGCCCAAGTTTGATCAGGCCGGCATTTACAGCCTGACGTTTGCCGTCACCGATCCCGCCGGGGCCAGCGACCACTATGTCGTCGAAGTGAAGATCGACGACGTCAATCGGCGGCCGAGCATCGACGTTGACAGTCATCAAGTGGCGCTCGGCCAAACGCTCACATTCGCGCTCGCGGGCAGTGACCCAGACGCAGGCGCCGTTTTGACCTATTCGGCGAATGAATTGCCCGACGGTGCCACGCTAAACGAGACAACGGGCGCTTTCCAATGGACGCCCGGCCCAGGACAAGCCGGCGATCACATCATCCTGTTCAGTGTGTCCGATGGCCGGGACACGGCCAGCCGGAGTGTGACGATCCGCGCGACAACAACTCCGGTATTGCCCGCCGTCTTTGTCGAACTGACACCCAGTTTTCCCGCCGTGCCAGGCCAATCGGTGCTCATCCATGCGATCGCCAGCAGCCTGGCCCCGATCACCAACCTGACGGTGACGCTTGGCGGACAGCCGCTTGCGCTCGATTCGGCCGGCCGCGCTCATTATGTGCCCGCTGCGCCTGGCAGCATTCCAATCGAGGCGACGGCGACTGACGCCGATGGGCTCACCGGCCGGTACGAGTCCGTGCTATTGATTCGTGAACCACTCGACCAGGCCGCGCCCGTCGTCGCGTTCGATCCACTCTTGGACCGCAGCCGGATCACTGGTGCGACACCGATCGTCGCGACTGTGAGCGACACGAACCTAAATTATTGGGTATTGGAGCTGGCCCCCTTTGGGTTCGGCGATTTCCAGGAGCTGGCCCGCGGCAGCGGCTCGGTGGCCGGCGGTTCGATTGCCGCGATTGATCCAGGCACGCTCACCAACGGCATCTACCGCCTGCGGCTCACGGCCGCGGATATTAGCGGTCGATCAAGCCAGGCCGAGGCGGTCGTCGAGATCAATACGGCGAACAAAGCGGCCCGCTATGACCAGCGCGAAACCGATTTGACCATTTCACTCGGCGGCGAACAAATCGAGCTCGTGCGCGTTTACGATTCGCTGTCGCGCGGCGTTTCGGGCGCCTTCGGCTTCGGCGGCCACTTTGCGAATCAAGACGCGGCCATCCAGACCGACGTCCCCTCCACGGGACGAGAAGCGCTGGGCCTGGTCAATCCGTTGCGCGTCGGCTCGCGATTGTACATGACGCTGCCGGACGGCCGCCGCGCCGGTTTCACATTCACGCCCCAGCGGCACGACATTCCAGGGCTGACCTATTACACTCCGAGCTGGACCGCCGACGCCGGTGTCGATTTCAGTCTGGCTTCGTTCGACGCTCGGCTCACGCTTGCCGGCGACCGCTTGTACGATTTGAAGTCCGCGCTGCCGTACAACCCGGCCGTAGGGACGTCCGGCGCGCCGCAGTACACACTGACTGCGCCCGACGGAGCCATTTACCGAATCTCCACCGCGCGCGGCATCGTCGAGCAAATCACCGCCGGCGCCCAGCGGCTGATCTACAGCGACAGCGGCATCACAACGGTCAGCGGCCAACTGGCGAGCTTCGTCCGCGATGCCGCCGGGCGCATCAGCACGATCACTTCCGCCCAAACAAGTGTCATCTACGATTACGACGCTGCCGGCAATCTGATTGCCGTGCGCAATACAGCCAGCGGGGCGACGAAGCTTTACGGCTACTCGATGGCCGATCCGCATCTGCTGACGTCGGTGGTTTCCACTTCCGGGGGCCCCAGCCACGTGATCGACTATTCTCCCACGCCCCACACCGTGCCGATCGCGGCCGACTTGGGAAGTGCGCGGCGCTTCATCCCGCTGGCCCGAAACGGAACGCTAAGCGCCGGCGCCGTCAATCGCTACGTGTTCAGCGTCCGCCGCTCCGAACTGAACTCGACGCCCGCCGGCTCGGTTGTCGTTGGCGTCGAGATCGAGGCGGCACCCGGCAGCGGCCTGGCGCCCGCCCTACCCAACATTCCGGGCCTCACTCCGGTTGTGACGCGCTTGGGATCGAAAACAGCTTATGCGTTGTACTCACTAAATGCCGACGGCTTGCAGCAACTGAATATCGCCGGCGCCGGCGTAACACAATCGGGCGCGTATTCGTTGCGCGTCTCGATCGCCGGTGATGTGAACACCGACGGCCGAGTCGACGGCACGGACGCCGGGCTCCTTGCCGCCGCGCAAGGCAGCTCGCTCGGCGGGCCGCTTTACGTGGCCGCGGCCGATCTCAATCGCGACGGCACGATCACTGCCGCGGACGCCCAGCTTCTCGCCATTAATTACGGCTTCGCCGCGAACTTGCCACCGACGGTGGTCCCTTCGCAGGTCCGCACGCACGAAGGACTGCCGGTCACCATTCCCATCGAAGACCTGGCAGACGATCCCGAAGATGATCCCACATTCACTCGCGTGATGGCCGCGACCCACGGCGTTGCGATCATGGCGCCCGACGGGCGATCGATCATGTTTACTCCCACGCCCGGATACGTCGGCTCGGCCAGCCTCGAATTGGTGGCCGACGATGGCTATGGCAGTTCTGTGCCGGCCACAATACAGATCGACGTCAGCGGCGCGCCGCTTCTCAGCCTTGATTTTCAACAGCGTCAGCCCCGATTGAACGTGGGAGACGTCCTGCAGCCGATAATCGTTGGCGACTTCGCCGATGAACAAGACGTGGCGCTGCCCGCCAGCTACCTGGTCTATCAATCCACGAATTCCAGGGTTGCCCGCGTATCGGCAACCGGTGTCGTGGACGCTGTCGCCGACGGGTCGGCGGTGCTACTCGTCTCCAGCCATGGGATTCAAGCGGCAACTTCCGTTACCGTCGGCTTTCCAGCCGACCGCGCCTCACAATTTCTGTACGTCGTGGGACTCGAGTCTTATCCACAAAGCCTGGCGCTTGCCAGCGGCGGCGCAACCCGTCAGCTGTTGGTGACCCTTCAAGGGACGACCGATTACACGCCTGCCGCCAGCGGGACCACCTACTACTCCAGCAATTCGCAAGTTGTGGAAGTCAGCGTCGATGGTCTCATCACGTCGCACGGTGCAGGGTTCGCGACCGTAACCGTGATCAACGGGGCCGCCGAGGTTGTCATTCCCGTCCAAGTCGAGCAGCCGCAGACAGGCCCTGCACTGCTCGATGATTCGGGCGGCGTCGTCCAGGGAATCGATGGATCGCTAGTAGCTGTGCCACCCGGCGTCTTCGCAGATCCGACCACGGTCAGCATTGCGCCGGTTGATCAGGCGAGCCTTGCGTTGCCGATCCCGGTCGGTTTCCAATTCGCCGGCGCGTTTCAGCTCAATCTGGGAGATCAATCGCTTAGCCAGCCGGTGCAGTTGGCGATTCCGGTACCAGCTTCCGTCGCCCCAGGCACCGAAGTCTACTTCTTACGCCAATCCACGCTCCCAGACGTGACCGGCGCCGACATCACCGTGTGGTTGCAAGTCGAAAGCGGCGTGGTTGGCGCGGACGGCTTCGCCCGCACGGCCTCGCCACCGTACCCAGGCGTGCGCGATGCGGGAACCTACGCGTTGGCCTACGGACCCTCGGGCCAGTTGACGCTTGAACTGCCGAATTTCCTGCCCGGCATAAGTTATTTGCTGGCCATCACCGGCGTGGCCGCCTCCTTCGGACCAGGCGGCGCGACCATCAACCTGCCCTATGGCAGGCACCTGCTCAACATCCTCCGCATCCCCGAAGTGGGCCTGCCCACGCGGACCCCACTCGAAGTCGAAGTCAACCCCGACAAGATAAATACATTCGCAGCTACGATTCCCATCCCGCCGCTGCCGCTGCCAGACAGCTTCGCCCCCGAAATCGATTCCGTCGAATTCGCTTTCACGCAGCAAGGACCAGAAGTCATTTTGACCGGCCGGCGGTTCACGTACGCCGTCCCGAACGCGCCAACGTCGCGCGGTGGAAACATCGCCGATTTGACGATCACTTTCCGCAACAGCGACGGCACGGAAGTGATTGCGCAGCCAAATCTCCTCACCTCCACGCCGACCGTGCTCCACGTGCTCGTGCCGAGAACCGTCGTTTTGGGCCTGGCGACGATCAGCGTGACGCGGCCCGGCTACGCCCGCACGATTTCGCCGGGGAGCAGCGTTTTGCAGTTTCGGTCGCGAGATCTTGCCAGCAATCGCGCCAGCTTGGCACTCGCCGCCCGCCAAAACCAGTATGTGTTCGTTGCCAACGCCGCCTCGCAAGACGTGGGAGTGATCAACGGCGACCCACGCTCCCCCGGTTTCAACCAGGTCATCGCCACGATCCCCACTGCGCCCACGCCCAACGCGTCATCCGTCGGCTATCCGGTGCGACTCGCTGTAACGCCTGACGGCACTCGTACCTACGTTACGCGTCGATACGGCGGCGACATCGCGGTGCTCGATGCCATGGCCTTGCAAGAGATTGATCTCGACAAATCAACGGCCGAACTCGATCGGATTCAGATACCCAACGGCGTTCCCTACGATATCGTCATCGATCAGCAGGGCCGCTTTGCATACATATCCGACGGCGCCCAAGGATTGGTCTACGTGCTGGATGTGAAGCCAGGTTCGGCAACCTATCACAAGGTTGTCGCGACGATTCATCTTGATCCGGCGCCTCAAGGCCTTACCAGTCTCGCCCTCAACGCCGACGGTACGCGGCTCTACGTGCTGGCCCCGGGAGTTCGGACCGGCCCGGGCTTGGGCGCCGCCCAGGACTTCGGCTTTGTGCTGGTCGTCAGTACGAATCCGGCCGACGCCGATTTTCGCCAGCAAATCGGCAGCATCGCGACGCAAGGACAAGAGCCCTACGGCATCGCGGTTACGAACGACCCGCTGGTGATGTTATTTACCAATCGATTGTCCGAACCGCAAGGTGTTGGCGTGCTGCGCGCGAATGCGGCGCAACGAAATTGGACGATTTCGCACGTGCAGCTGACGCTCGGCCCGGCCAACGATTCGTTCGACGTCAATAGCGCGGCCGACGTCGCGATCCTTCCCGATGCTTCGTATGCATTTGTGCTTGGCTACAACAAATTCATCCAGGGGAACGCATCGCACGACCCTGATTTCGACCAGCTTCACCCGGCCGGCAGCAACGTGGGCGTCATTCAAAATCCGCTGGGCGATCCGACCGATCCCGATCCGGCGAAGCGTCCCCGCCTGGCGGCGGCGACGCGCCCGATTCCACTGGGTTTTGCCGACAGCCTGCTCTTATCGCGCGATGCGCGCTTCTTGTACGCCAGTTACTCCGTAACCGATGCGGTATTCGTGTTTGACGTGATGCAAATGCTCGACGTGGTGCAGAACCCGGGCAATGCTGACCTCACAACCACGCCGATCGACGACATCAACTTTCTCATCGACGTTTCCGATGTTCCGCCGCCCACTGAGAATCCGCCGCCGCACCAGCACAGCTTGCCGATTTTCGGACAAGTTATTTCCGGCGACATGCCAGCCGCCAAGGCCGATTATCGCTTCTATCCCATTTACCGTGGTGAAACGATCACGCCGGTCTACGTCGAAGGCGCGCTCGTGGGCTACACGAGCAGCGGAGTGATTCTGCTGGACGAGCAGAACCGGCCCATTGTCGCCGATATTCAATTCGGCGTGCCGCCGCTCCGCGATCCGCAAACGCGCGCCTTGCTGCTCGATCCGGAAACGCTGCTGTTGTTGCGCAATCCGCACGCGCCGCTCGTAACCGGAGCCATTCCCAAAGGAATCGCCACGCGGCCATCCAGGCAAATTGGCGGATCGACAGGCGGCATCCAGGGAACGACGGGCGGCGTTGCCGACGAAGCCGGCTTGTTCGCGCCCGATGTAGTTGAGATTGTGACCCGCGTCGACCGGCTCAACAACCACGTTTCGTTGGTGGGCGGCGACTTCCAATTCTCGCTCAGCGTGCCTGCAAAAGTTACGCTGCTTCTCGACGGACAGCCGGCGCGCGATCTTACGCAGCCGATTGACGTGACGAGCGAATTGGAAAACGGCCTGCCCCTGCCGGCGCTCACGGCGCTCGGCCAGCCGCTGCCCATTTTCCAGGAGATTTCACTCGAACCCGGCCACTACTACCTGGTGCTGCCCCCCAGCGGCACCCTCTCGTTGCCGGGTGATCACCCCTACGTGCTACGAGCCGTGACGGAAGACGGCGACGTGCTCACCCAGGCGGGAACGGTGGTCCACAAGGTCGAAATCAACGAAAGTCTGCCCGTTGGTCACACCATCGTCAAAGGCGTCGATATCTGGGACGGCCACCTGACCGTCTCCAGCCAGGACATCGTGATCCCAGGTCGCGGCTTGTCGATCGACTTCAACCGCACTTATTCAAGCTCGGGCGATTCAAGCGACGGGACGTTGGGCGCCGGTTGGACGCATAGTTACGACGTGCGGCTGCTGCAAGACAACCAAGGCGATCTCACCGTTATCGGCGGCGAAGGCAGCGGCAACCGCTTCAGCGGAACCAGCGCGCACGTCGACGCCGATCAAGCTGCCTTGTTCGGCCTGGCCGACGACACCCTTTTTTACGAGCCACAAGTCGGCTACCACTCGACGCTCGTCAAATTAGACGCCGACCATTTCGACTACTTCACAAAATCTCACGTGCGCTATCACTTCGCCCGCAATCCGTTCATGCGGCCGTTCGGCGAGACCTTCGAGTTGCAATTCATCGAGGAACCGAACGGCAACCGCATCAATTTGTATTACGACGATTCCGATCCGCGCGTGGCAGCGCTCCCTGAGGCGCTCAAGCTGGCCATCGACGACGATCCGGCCACCCTCAACGTCGTCCAGGATTCATCCGGCCGGGCGCTGTTATTTTCGTATTCCGACCAGCCGCTGATGCTCTTGAAGCGGATTCGCCAGGTCACGGCCTACGATCCGACCTCTTCGAGTCAAGACCTGTTGGGGCTCAAGATCCTCTACGACTACGATTCCGACGGCAACCTCACGAAAGTAACGCGCCAAGGCGTGTTGCCGGACGAGACGCGAATCGAATCGTACACCTACACGCCCGGCAACGATATTTTCGGACACAATCTCGTTTCTTACACCGACCCCAACGGCCACGTCACCCGCTACGAATACTATTCCACCGCCGGCGGCCCAAGTCTGCCGCTGGCCAACCAAACCGCAGCCTTTGGCGTGCGGCCGCACGAGTTCATTCGGAAAGTGATCGATCCGGCCGGCGCCACTGGCAGCGACGATCCCGCGGTCACTGAATTCACCTACAACGTCAGCACCGACGGCACGGTGCCGAACACCCGCGTAGTGAGCGACCCCCGCCCGTCGGTCGAGCCAACAATTTACACGCTCAATGCTTACGGCGCCACGGTGAAAGTCGAAGCGCCGTTGGGCAAAGTCAGCACGATCGAATGGGCCACGCCCGATACGCCCCGACCCGATTCGGTTCCCGGCCGGCCCGGGCTGCCCGGCGTCGATGCGGTCATCGTCGCGCAGACCGACGCATTCGGCCGGCGGATCGAATACAAGTACGACCGCTTCGGCAACGTGATTTTGGAAACGGTGGACTTGTCGGGCGTCACCGACCCCAGTTTGCGGCCGGCCACCCAACAGGACGGCGTCACGGCAGTGTCCGAAGTCACGGTGCATTACACGTACGATCCGCTGTTCAGCAAGATGACCAGCAAGACCGACGAAGAGGGGCACACGACCTACTTCGTCTACGACAGTCCCGTTCCGATTTTGCTCCCCGGCGAGATCACGATGCCGCAGCCGACCGGCACGGCCGGGAACCTGCTGGCGACCATCGACGCGGCCGGGCAAATCACGCAATCGACCTACGACAGCCTGGGCCAACTCAC
This sequence comes from Planctomycetaceae bacterium, assembly GCA_005773095.1. GTDB lineage: Bacteria > Planctomycetota > Planctomycetia > Pirellulales > PALSA-1355 > SXHT01. The sequence continues at coordinate 29,909 of SXHT01000107.1, read as the reverse complement.
CACCCAGATCGATGCGCGGGGGCAAGTCACGCAATACGTGCGGTACGATGTTTATGGCAACCCCGAGTTGATCCGCGACGCGGAAGGAAACGAAACGACGCAAGTCTTCGACGCCCGCAGCCGGCTGGTCGTTGCCACCGACACGTTCGGCCGCCACGTCGAATACGAATACGACGCGCTCGACCGCACCGTTCGTGAGACTCTTTACGACGACATCTTCCATTCCACCGCCCGCAGCGGGGTCACTTGGGCGCAACAGACTGAGTCTCAGTTCAACCCGGGCGGCCAGCTTGTGCGAAAAACCAACGGCCTGGGGCACGTCACCCGCTACGAGTACGACGCCCTCAATCGCATCGTCCGCCAGATCGATGAAGATGTCCCGGTCGTCGTTCCAGGAACGCAGCCTGTCCAGTTCACTCTGGAAGACATCACGCGGCAGTATGCCTACGACGCCGTAGGAAACCTGGTTCGTGCGACCGATCCGCGGGACATTGTCCAGCAATTCACTTATGATGCGCTTAATCGCCGCATTCGCAGCGACGTCGTCTCCGGCCCGTCGTCCGCCCCGGTTGGCATCGGCGCCAATCACACGGTCGTCGAAGCCGGCTATGCCGTCGTCGGGAACAAGGTGTTCGAAGTCGACATGCACGGCAATCGAACCGATTACGTTTTCGACGCCTTGTATCGCCTGGTCGAAATTCACTTACCTCATCCGAACACCGTCGTCACGACGACCTACGACCTGGTGAACAATCGGGTCAAAGAAACCGACCCCAACGGCAACGCGACTTCCTACGAGTACGACGACCTCTACCGGCTGCGAAAGCAGGCCGACGCGTTGGGAAATACGCTCGAGTATGTCTACGACAAAAGCAATAACGTTGTCCAGGAGATTCACGCCAGCCAGGGAACCGTTACCTATCGCGTGCTCTACGATGACGGCCAGGAAATCGCCGACGGCTTGAACCGCGCTACGACCAGGCGCGAAATTGTTTTCCTCGGCGATCCCACCGATCCCACGGGGCAAACGGCCACCTATACGACGACCATCGTTTACGACGATGCACAAAACCGCATCGTGACGACCAATCCCCGCGGCAACGACCCGAACGATCACGTGACCGGCCGCTTCGAAGTGCGTTACGACGGCCTCGGCCGGCTCCGCTTGCAAACCCTGGATGAAGGCGGACTCAATCTCACGACGGAATTCGCTTACGACGGCAACGGCAATCTGGCTACCGTCAAGGACGCCCAGGGAGGCGACATTGACCTCACGTACACGTACGACGGCCTGGGCCGAAAACTGAGCGTGCAGGATGCGCTCGGATATGAAGAAACTTACACCTACGATGCCGCCGGCAATCTGATCGCCCTGACCGACGGCCGCGGCATCGTGATCATGAGCTCGTACGACAATCTGAACCGCATTCTCACTCGCAGCGTGTCGGAGACCCTCAGCAACGACAGCCAATTGTTGATTTTGTCCAAGCGCAGTTACGATGACGCCGGCAACCAGGTTATCGACACCGACGCAAACGGCAACCAAACCCGCTACGAATACGACAGGCTGGGCAGCGTCATTCGGGTCTCCGATCCGTACGGCAGCACGATCGAAGCGACTTACGACGGAGTTCGCAAGCTTTCCGACAAAGACGAAAACGGCCGCGTGACAAAGTACACCTACGACGCGCTCAATCGCCCCGTGCGGATGGAGGAATTCGAATCCGAGCTGGCGGTCAGCCCGCGGACCACCTACCGCGTCGAGTACCAAGACGCTCAGCAACGCGTCATCGCTACCGACGCGCGCGGCGCCGATACGATCACGCAGTCCGATTCGCTCGACCGGCTGGTTAGCCGCAGCCGCCAGGACGCCAGCCTCGTCGATCGCTATGGCGCTTCCGACGGCATCGTCGTGCTCGAACAGTACGAGCACGATGCCGACGGAAACATCATTCGGGCCCACGATGCCAACGGCAATAAGATTGCCTACCGTTACGACGGCGCCGGCCGTCAGGAAGAAATCATCGTCGGCTTCGGCTCGCCCGCGGCGTCGCGCACTCAATACACCTATGACAACGCCGGCAACCAGCTAACGTCAAAAGACGACAGATCAAGCGGCGCCACGTTCGACATGACCTACACGTACGACGCCCTTTATCGTCGCGTCACCGCCACCGACGGCGAGGGGCATACCATCATCCTCGAATACGACGCGAACGACAGCCTCGTCCGCGTGACCGATGCCAACGGCCCCGGCCACGTCACTTTGTACGCATACGACGAGCTTGGCCAGCTGCTGTCGGTCGATGAATCGCTCCGAGGCGGCGGAATCACGCGATATGTCTACGACGCCAACCGCAACAAAATCGCTCAACAGGACGCCAACGGCAACCTGGTTACGTATGAGTACGATGCCCGCAATCGGTTGATAGACACGTTCCAGCACCTGGTGCCGGGAGATCTTGCAAACGGCGTGACTCGAGGCAGCAATCCCCGCGGCGACGGCTTCTATCCCCTGGCAGGCGGCGATGAGGCTACCGCCCTGCATACGCAACTCGGTTATGACGCGGCCGACAACACCACGCTTGTCATCGATCCCAAAGGCCAGCGGACCGCAATGACCTATGACTATCGCAACCGTGTTGAGACGCAGACATTTTCCAACGCGACCGAACGCGGGCTCGACTATCAACCGAATTCTGTTACCTATAGCTACGACAACAACGATCATTTGACCTCGATGCGCGAGGTTAAGCATACAGCCGCAGCCACGGTGACGGAACTCACCACGTATTCTTTCGACTTGCTCGAGCGCCTCGAGAGCACAACAAACTACGACAACAAGACCATCAGTTACCAGTACGATCGCAACGGCAATCGCACCGCATCCACAGACCCGGACGGCCATACAACCAGCTACGCCTACAATGAGCGAAACCTGCTAACTTCCGTAACCAGCGAGGCGGGCGTCACGACCTACGAGTACTGGCCCGACGATCTACTCAAGTCCACCGTTTATCCCAATGGAGTCGTCGCCGAGTTCTCGTACGATCGAGCCGACCGGCTCGTCGACCTTGTCAATCATGCTGGCGCGGTGGGCGTGCCGCCGACTACCGACCAGCTCATATCTCGCTTCCAATACGCGTTTGACGCCAACGGCAACCGGCTCAGCCAAACTGCCACACAGCACGACTTCAATGGCGGCTCGCCGGAGTTGACCACGTACGAATACAATCGCCTCGACCGGCTCGTCCACGTCACCTATGGAGCTGGCGGTGAGCTGGCTTACACCTACGACGCGAATGGCAAGCGACTTAGCGAGATCGGCACGGACCCGCTCGAACCGACAAACCTGGTCGATCGGCAGTACGACTACGATCGCATCAATCGCCACCGCAGCGTCATCGACCACGTCAATCCAGCCGAAAGTGTGGCCTACGATTACGACGCCAATGGCAATCGCACGCTCAAGATTACGGGAGAAATCTCCGTTCAATTGGATGTCAACGGCAATCCGATCGTGACTGTCGATCAGCCCGTGTCCGTCGCGAACTTCCGCTACAACATCCGCGACCAACTCGTGGAAGCGCCCGACGAATCCGGCGGCGTGGCCCGGTTCGACTACAACGCCGACGGCATGCGGGTAAAGAAGATTTCGTCAACCGGCGAAACTCGCTATCTATATGACCAGCGTGCTGCCTATTTGGAGTACAACGCAGCCGGTCAAACCACGGCCAAGTATGAACACGGCCATAACCTCGTCTCGCGGACCGAGGTCGATCCCACGTCCGGCGATCGCACCAGCCTGTTCTATTCGATGGATGGCCTGGGCAGCGTCGTCAACTTGACCAGCATCGCGGGCGAAACCCGCGTCAGCTACGATTACGACGCTTGGGGAACCGTTCGACACACGGTCGGCTCGTCGGACAATCCGCTGCAATACACGGGACACTACTTCGATCCAGAGACCGGTCTGCAATATTTCGGCGCCCGCTACTACGACAGTCAAACTGGTACCTTCCTTAGCCAGGATTCGTACCTCGGCCAAAGCAACAATCCCGCCAGCTTGCAGCGCTACCTGTATGCCTACAGCAATCCGCTACGCTACGTCGATCTCACCGGCCACGCGCCGACGGAAGCCAACTCATTTGGTGGCTCACAGGGCGGCATGGGAAATGTCAGCGGTGGCACGGAGGGCGCCGGCGGCACGATGGACACAGGCGATGGCGCGTCCTTGATGGCCGGTATACCCGTGGAATTCGTGCCCGAGCCCAACCCGTATGTCCACACGCCCCAATTTCAAGCGCTGGAGCAGGACATCCGGAAGGCCGTCTTCATGCAGCCGCTCTCGCATCAAACGCAAGTTCGCATGATGCAGGAAAGGATCAACAAGGCCCTCGCTCAGGAGGCAAAGGAGGAGCAGAACTATCAGAATTCTTTAGAGCGCATCGGCCAGCAAGAATTGGAAGCAGGCAGCGGCCGTGGATTGTGGAATTGGTACTCACAAGGCGATTTTGGCAATCGATTCGACAGTTGGGTGAAATCCAAGGGCCTGCCCGGAAAAGCTATCGTCCAAATTTTGGACCCATTCGGTGTGGTCAGTCACTTTCTTAAGCTTGGTTCTAAACTGGGCCATGCGAGCGGCAAGGTTCAGTCCACCGGCTGGAAAAGTCTAACGGCCGGCGACTACTTCAATGCCGGAATGGAGATCGTGGATATCATCACGACCGTAACCGGGGCCGCCGCAGCGACGCGAGCCGTCAGGACTGCCGTGTCAAAAAGCGGAACCCAAATCGCCACCGCGAGCAGGAACATCGTCGTCGGCACACGAGAAGGGCAGTTAAGATTCGTGGGACAAGGAGCGAACGCCAGAGTGTTTGAGACGATCGGCGAAAGGAATACAGCAGCAAAGATATTTAGGAATACGCTTAGTCCAGAGGACGAACTTCGGGTTATTAGGGGCTATCAGCTGTATGATGAGTTGGGCTTGCTCGAATTTCGCGGTGCTAGCAATCTTGCGGACGGCAGACTCGTCATCCGGACCGACCTGGCGCGAGGTTTTAGAGACTTCGATTTCATCCCTGGAGAACCTGGCCTGTCCTTTAATGGGTCGATTTATGGTCAAATGGATTTGTCTTCACCTTTCGCCGCTAGGGCAATCGAGAGAGCGGAAAGAATTCAAGTCGGCCTGCGCCGAATTGGGCTGGACTTTGACTGGCAGTGGGGGGTCGATAGCGCGTGGCGCGTGAGGGTGTACGATCCACCTAGCATAAGCGCCGTGCAGCTTCAGAATGCACAACACATTCTGCAGGCCGCCGGCGGTTGGGAAAATCTCCTCAGAGCTCCGCTGATGGGGACGACGAGTTTTCTCTCTTTCGGGGAACTACGTCAAGAGACTCAAATTCGCCAAATCGCGATTACTGCATCCGATGTGCAGGCCCTCCACGTCGCGGCGGCCAGTCTATGGGGCTCACTGGTGCCGGGTTCGCCGTTGGTTTTGGGCATTCCTGTCGTGGTCGAAGACTTGCCGGCTGGTCAATTGGGCGAGGCCCGCGTTGCCACGCAAGGCGATGATGACGCACTTTTAAACGGAGTGATCGTGATCGACATCGATGCCGCGGGCACAGGCTGGTTCCTCGATCCGTCCGTCTTCCTCCATTCCGAGTTCGACCAGGCGCTCGGCCTGTACGCGTTTCAAGCCACCGCGGGACCTGCCCTCGGCAAATACGACTTGTTCACCGTGCTGCTGCACGAGCTAGGCCACCTGGCCGGCTTCATGCCCGGCATCGCAGCTTTCGACAACCACCTCGCGCAAACCATCGGCGGCTCACAGCTCTTCGTCGGCCCCGATTTCACCGCCACGCTCTCCACGAACGGTGAACACTTGGACGACGAGCTCTATCCCTACGACTTGATGAATTCCCGGCTGTCGCCATCGGTCCGCAAGCTCCCGTCCGCGCTCGATGTGCAGATCATCAGCGCGGTACGCGGGCTTGATCGAAACGGCAACGCGGCCGGCCCCGCGGACTGGCAGCCTTCGGCGCAAGCTCTGTCCACCAGCGGCTGGGTGCCAACGTCGATTTTCGCACAGCCCAATCTGCTCACCGCCGCCCTGTCGGCCGCCGCGGCGCTCGCTGCTCCGCACGAGTCGCTCCTCAACGGCGCGTTCGACACGAGCAATGCCCTCGATCCCGCGTTCGGCTGGACGGTTCGCGGCGCCGGCTCGGTGATCGCCGGCACGGCGACACTGGCCGAAGACGCACGTGAATTCACCGGCTTTTCGCAGTCGTTCTTCGTTCCAGAAGGCGCCACCGCGCTGCGCTTTACCGTCAAGGACCTGAACCTCGGCGCCACTCCGCTCAATCCGCCAGACGCCTTTGAAGTCGCGCTGCTGGACGCCATGACGATGCTGTCAATGGTCGATCTGCCGAGCGGTCTGGCCCGGACCGACGCACTTCTAAACATTCAGCACGACCGCCGGGCACTCTTCGGATCTCGCGTCTCTGTCGGCGGCGTGCCGTCATCGGGCGGCGTGCTGCCCGCCACTGGGTCGTTCGACGTCGTCGTTGATCTGAACGGTTTGAGGCTCGACGCAAAACCAGTCACTTTGTACTTCGACCTGCTCGGCTTCGGCGCGCTGGACAGCACCGTCGTTATCGACAATGTCCAATTCGACGGCCTGGCCGCGCCCGGCATTCTCATTACGCCGAAATCGGGACTTGTCACCACGGAGAACGGAGCACCGGCGCAGTTCGATGTCGTATTGACGGCCCGGCCGACCAGCGACGTCTCGTTCCGGCTGAATTCCACGAACACCAAGGAAGGCACGCTCTCGGCCCCCAGCGTCACCTTCACGCCCGACAATTGGAGCGTGCCGCAAACGATCACCGTCACCGGCGTGGACGACACCAGGCTCGACGGCGACGTGGCCTATCGCATCATCACGGCTTGGGCCACCAGCCTCGACAGCCGTTATCACGGGATCAATCCGGACGATGTACTGCTAAAGAACCTCGACAACGATGGCGGAGCTCCGGCTGCAATTCTGATCGCGCCGACCACGGGGCTGACGACCACCGAGAACGGCGGAATGGCCGAATTTTCCGTTGTTCTCACTTCCCGTCCGACCGCAGACGTTTCGTTCTCGCTGCACAATACCGACATGAGCGAAGGCGCACTGTCCCACGATCGGCTAACCTTCACGCCGGACAACTGGGACACGCCGCAAGTGATTAGCGTCACCGGCCTGAACGACGACCTCGTCGACGGCGATCAAACCTACACCATCGTCACCGCCTGGGCGCAAAGCGCCGATGGCCGCTACCGCGGCATCAACCCGCCGGACGTCACGTTGCTGAATCATGACAATGACGCGGGCGATCTCGACAGTGACGGAATTGTCGGTCAGGATGACCTGAGAGATGTCTTGGAAAACTGGGGCCAGTACGTCACCAGCGGCAACGGCCTTAAGGGCGATTGGAATGGAGACGGCTTCGTGGGCCAAGACGACTTGAACCACGTCTTAGGTGGTTGGGGACAACGGGTTCATGCTTCTGTCGGGGGTCTTAACGATGACGGATTTGTCGGTCAGGACGACCTTAATTTCGTTCTGGACAACTGGGGAAGAAACGTCCCAGCAGGCAACCGCCAGTTGGGTGATCCCAGCGGCGACGGCTTCGTCGGTCAATACGCCCTAAACCTTATATTGGCTGACTGGGGGCGCAGTTCACCCCCGGCAACTGTTGGATTATTCACCCCGGTCAGCGGAGGGTCGTTGCTGGACCGCTCCGCCAGCGCTGACGCGAGTAGCAACGGATTCGTCGGCGAAGCTGACTTGATCGTGAACTTGAAAAAACTTGGAATCGACAGCATGTCAATGGTTATTAAACCGGCGCCAAACTGGACTTCGGTACTGATGACTGGAAACGATAGCCCGGTCCTAAGGACTACAGATATTCGACTCAAGTCAGACGTCCAACAACTCTCCACTCCATCAAAAACATTCGACGCGTGGTCCGTTGAAGTGGACCATTTGCGTATGAGAACGCAACTTATTGATCAGCTGCTGGATCTTAAACAAGCGGTCGAGGCAACTGATTCGGAATCGCCAAAGCTGAACCAATCATCGGTAGCTAGGCGCCACAATTATTACGACGACAAGTTTGTACGCGAAATGGTCTTTGCCGATGAAACGCTGCTACTAAATGATCCCTTGGACGAGGACCTTCGAATGCGGGTGCAATCCCGTTTTGCGCGTTTTTTCGCGTGGGTGCAATCCCGTTTTGCGCGCTTTGTCGCGTAGTTTTGCATGTCGTGTCGCGAATTCCGGGAAGATTTGACAACAAATTCGGTGAATGCGGGGAACAGCGAAAATACCCTGGTTTTCTCGACCAAAACCACATTGTAGGGCACGCTAAATCCACTCACAAACCTTAGCAAACCGATGCAAAATATACGCAAGAAACGCAGTATTTGCAAGGTTTGTCCGTAGTGTCCGTAGAATATTATTTTGTACACTGCTGCCATTCGGGTAGTGGTCTTCCGCATGGGGCGAAGGCGACTTCGACATCGTCGTTGTCGAGCGACACTCAAACGAACCTTTGCCCGCCCCGCCTGTCAGGCAATTCTCTTCTTCACAGAAAGGACGGTGACCCATGAGCCAGCACGACCTTAACGAACAGTCCTTTTTTCGAGCCGCTGAGTAAGCGTCGGCGTGGCTTCCCGTCTGAAACGCAAGTCAAACTGGGCATCCGAATCGTCCACGGCGAAAAACTGCTGGAAGAAAAGCTGGGACGACGAGACCTCTGCCCCTGCGGATCGGGCAAACGCTTCAAGAAATGCTGCCTCAGATCGGGCCGCTTTTGACGGCGTGAACCGAGACCACTACTTTTAGGGAATGAGGAACTCACAACCCACCCGGCAGTCAAATGCCGGGTGGGTCTTTCGTGCTGACGGTCGGTCGATCCAAGACTACGAACGCACATGAAGATTCCAACCGCCAGCTACCTCGAACAGTCACAGGCCTGGCCGCAATCCGGCAAGCACATTCTTGCCCATTTCGACGACGCCTCGATCATCGTCTATCACGCGTATCGGCCATCCATCGGTGAATGTGCCGCTCGTAACGGCTATTTTGGCGGCGACTTCAAACTGAGTCACATGAGTTGGATCAAGCCGAACTGTCTGTGGATAATGTACCGTTCCGGCTGGGCGACGATGGAAGGACAGGAGGTCGTCCTCGCTGTGCAAATTTGTCGCCATGCCTTCGATCTTATTCTTGGGGAAGCGGTCGTTTCGACATATAAGCCGCACCAATACGCTGATCAGGAAGCATGGGAAGAAGCTGTAGCTGAATCAAATGTGCGGCTGCAGTTCGATCCTGACCACGATCCACACGGGCAACCGGTTGAACGCCGAGCGATCCAACTTGGCTTACGAGGCGATGTTCTAACTCGCTATTCCCGTGAATGGATCGTCGGCATCGAAGACATCAGTGATCTTGTTCGTGAGCAGCACCAGCATGTGCTGGGAAACGATTTGGCGAAGCTGGTTGCGCCTATCGAGACCGTGTATCCCCTTGACGACGAAGCGGTGCGATTTCGGCTTGGATTGAACTGAGCGAAGCGTGAGAATGGATTTCGCTTAGTGACGAAAATGTCAAGTTTCGCCTCTTAACCGATTCTCGTTCAAACTGAGATTGCTCATGGTTTACTACCTTGCGAAGATCGCCGTCACAACAGCCCTGGTCGTTTCGGTCTCGGAAATCTCGAAACGCAGTTCTCTGTTTGGAGGATTGCTCGCCTCACTGCCGCTCGTCTCGTATCTGGCCATCATTTGGCTCTACGTGGAAACCGGCGACACCATGAAGGTGATCGGTCTGTCGAAAAGCGTTTTCTGGCTGGTGCTTCCGTCGCTGCCGTTCTTCCTGCTGTTACCGTTCATGCTCAAGCGAAACATGAATTTCTACGTCAGCCTGGGCGTGGCGACCATCGTGATGATGGGCCTATATGCTGCAATGGTGGCCGTTTTGCGGCGGTACGGGATCGAATTGTAGCCGGCAGGTCCAGCACAGCAGCGACCACGGATTGCGATCCGCACGCTCTGCGTGTCTATGGCTAACCTGCACCCTTGCAGAGCCAAGATCAGAAGTTCCGGGCGTCTTCAATCAGTGAAATCAACTGCTTGGCTTTGTCCACGCCACCCACGCCTCGGATGAAAATGATGGTGTCCTGAACCTGGCCGATTGATTGAGCATTTCCCTTCGACTTTTTCGCCTTCTTGACCGGGTGGCTGCTCTTCATTTTGCTCTTGATTGTGGAAACCACCCCCGGCGTAACTTCAATCTTCTTGCCCACAAGCAATTCAGCGATCCATCTCGGCTTCTTGTCGGGGTGCTTAGCCAACGCTTTGCGGACGGCCTCGGACTTGTTGATTTTGGTTGCAGTTGCCATGTGATCCTCACGGTGAATGTGGTGAAAGGCAATAAGATACTGCGAGAGCGGCTTTAGTTCAACCAGGACGGTTGGATAAGGCTATAATCACGGCTGCTTTTCATTCTGACATTTCTTTCACGGCCAAGTCGAAAGCCACCACATGCCCAGGAATCCATCCAGCGAGAAACCGCACAAATCGTCAAAGCCAATTAGGCTTCCGCCGCTGACAGTAGTGCAGAAGCAAGTCATGGCTTACGTGATGAGCGGCATTGCCTCCGGCAAGTACGACGAGTGCTCCTCGGCTGAAGAGATGGCCGAGCACTTTAACAGCAGTCCAAGGCGCTTCATGCCGACCCTGCGGAAGCTCGTTGAGAAGGGCTATTTGACGATCCGTAGTGAAGCGGTGCCGTGGACCTATCCAACCGTAGCAGCGATCCGGCAACAGGATAGGCAGTTATCTGACGCTGATGCAAAGAAGATTCTGACTCGGATTGGAAAGTGATGCGTGAAGACCTGGTACTTTCGCCAACCTCAAATGCAAACCGGTAAGAATCTGCGGTCAGCGTGGCCTGTGATCAGACCGCCGCCACGACACTTTCATGTACGACCGACCCCTCGAAGACCAGGGCAGAAGCATGATCGCCTTGTGGTGACTTCGAACGGTACTCCTCTCCCTCTCCAACCGCTGCTGTTTGCTCCCAACTCAGATTGGTGCCAAGCAACTGCTCGACATCCGCTGCCGAGACAATTTGATCGGTAGGTCCGGCTTCCAGTGAATCGAACACGAGACCGGAAAGCAGCCGGTCCCACACTTTCTGGCAAGTTGAGGGTTTGTCAAACAAATCGACCGATTGAATCCGCCCGCCGACAGCGACGGCCAAGCCAGTCGCTCCTTCCACATAAGGCAGTCGGGTGCGATACTCGGCAATGCGATCTTTGTAGGTGTCAAAGGTATCCGACATTGCAAGTGATTCCGAGTCCACGCCATGCGAAGCATTGAGGAAAGCGACTTCCTGCCACACGGCACCCTGATCCGATGAGTGTCCTCGCTTTGCACGCACTGAATCGCTCACGGATGCCTTGAGTGCCCGCCGCAATTTCGATGGCGAATGCGATCCACTCGATCCGAAGTATCGGGACTTGTATCGCCAGCGGCCTTGTTCAACGCAGGAAACCGGAATCTTGATCTTCGTGTGGGCTGCAACCAGCACAGACGTATTGAGGATTCGATTCTGCTTGGCACCGATCAATTCTTCGCCTTCCAAGAACAGCAGTCGGCTATCGCCCTTATTCTCCACGAGCAAATCCGGGACCGAACCACCCTCACTGACCTCTTCCACGGTGACCGACTCATCTGCCAGGGCCTCGGTAAAGAGTCGGTAATCGACCTTGCCATCCGGCTCGGAGAACAGGGGAAAAACTGACAAGGATTCGTGGCAAATCGGTTCGCCAATACGCAGCTTGGGCAAGGTCATGGACATAATGAACCTCCTTGGGAAGGGAATGTGTCTTTTAACAGACACGCAGACGAGGGCATCGGTTCACCCGAAGGATTATTCGAGGAAAGGAATCGGAAGACAAATTAAATCAGTCCCGTGGAAGTGGCTGCCCAACACCTGCACCTACGGTTAAGATGTGGGCAGGCATATCGTAGTACGGCTCAGGCCGGAAGGAGCTCTGCCGGCATAGAGATTTTCGAACGTTTCACGGGTTGGGATGTCAGTCATTCGTATCGACCTTTAGGGTTGTTCCTCGGTAAGCAGTATATGGTATTTTGAGACGGTCAAAAGTGTCTCTATTCCACAAGGCGAAGGCATCGCAAAGATGGCGAAACGAAGCGAAAAGTCCGTCCTGTTCCTTTGCACGGGCAACTACTACCGCAGTCGATTTGCGGAAGTCCTTTTCAACTCGGTCGCCGGAAAGTTCGGGCTGAATTGGCGGGCAATTTCCAGAGGATTGGCTTTAGAACGAGGCTTGGGCAATGTCGGACCAATGGCGAAATCAGCCATTAAGGAATTGGAGAAAAAGGAAATACGAGCCGCCGAAGAATTCGCTCGTTTTCCTGCACCAGTCACCACAGAAGATTTTGAGAGGGCTGATTACATTGTCGCCCTGCAAGAAACCGAGCATCTGCCTCTGTTTGAAGAGCGACATCCGAATTGGATCGATAAAGTCGAGTTCTGGGAAGTTGAAGATGCCCCGGAGATATTCGGTCTGATCGAAAGCGAAGTCATGGACCTGACTGCCCGATTACTCAGCGGTGGCAAGCGGCGTGAACCGCGCTCGCAGGAACCTGTAGCGGAGGAGATTGCTCCCAAGCATGAAGGCAAATCGTCAAAGCCAAACGGTGCCGTCATAAAAGTCGGTCGAGAAACGAAAGGCCGACGTGGCAAGGGCGTGACCACGGTATTCGATGTTCCCCTTGATGCAGCGGGTCTACATGAGCTTGCATCCACACTCAAGCAACGGTGTGGCACAGGCGGAACGGTGAAGGATAGTCGAATCGAAATTCAGGGTGATCAGCGTGGACGGATCATTTCTGAACTCGAAGGCATGGGCTATCGTGTGAAACGGGTTGGCGGGTGCCCGACGACAAGAATGAGGCAAAGAAGGCCCTCAAGTCGGGCGAGGTCGATGTCTTTATCATGTCGCCAATTTCGTTCCCCGATGAGGGTATTGAGAATTACGTCAAGCTGGGACTGGAACACAATCCCGACATGCGGTTCATTGTTCAGCTTTCTTGGGGTGGTGGAGACATCGATAACCAGGATTTCCCCAAGGGAGCGTTCGACAACGTGGATAAAGAGAAAACACCGGAACAACTCAAGACCCTCTTCGAGCGAAACATCAAGGCAGGGGAAGCTCAAGCCGAGGACATCAACAAGAAGTACGGTCGAGGCAAGAAAATCGTCGCCTTGGTTCCCACCGCACAAGCGATGACGACGCTGCGGACAAAGATCGCCAACATGGAATAGCCCGGCTTGAAGAAACAAGGCGAACTGTTTGTCGATGCCGTTCATCCTTCGGCTCCAATGGAAGCCCTCAATGCCTACATGCACTTTGCAGTTCTTTATGGTCAAAGCCCGGTGGATTTACCGATGCCCTCAAAGTTGAAAAACGCCAAACGGGAAGCGTGGGATGACAAATTCAACCGCTCATTGCAAGAACTGGCCTGGGACACCGTAACCAAGTACCCCAACAGCCTTGTCAAAGCAGCGAACGTGACCGAGAAGTGATCGCATGGGGTGAACAAGTGACTGCTTTCGTGTCTCGCTTCTCCTTTACTTCTTCGGCAGCGTTTCAACAAACGTCTCCGCTTGTTCGATCCATGCCCGCAAGTCTGAATCGAAATCAATTCCGTCCGGATCGACCATCACCCAGCCTTTCATTGGCTTGCCCGTGATGTCGAATTCTCCGACGAACGGCTGCTTTAAGGCGTCCTTGGCTTGCTCGGCACCGAGGCGAACGATTAGTGATTGCTGCCAAACCCCGACCAGCATATTGCCGTTCATCAAGAAACCGACACCACCGAACATCTTCTTTTCCTGGATGTCCGGTCGCTGTCGCAAAGCCTGACGTATCCGTTCGGCGAGGGATTCGCTGTAGGCCATTGGTTGCTCTGCTTGTGACCTATCACACCGTCTCGTTCTGAACAAATTCCGGCGAACCGACACAGACTCCATCACGACCGTGGCCGCTTTCGTCCAGGGTGTTCTCCCGAAGCGGCCAATAGCCAACCGGGTTTGAAACAATAATGAGGTCGTGATATGCATCACGGGGTGTGTTGGGCATTGTTGACGACTCCATAAGCTTCGAACTCTTGCCTACGGACAAATCACTGCGGGTTTTTCGCCGCACTTCCCTGGAAGGAAGGAAACCCAAGTTGGGCTTCGGCAAAGATTTGTGACTAAGTGGGCGATACAAGACTCGAACTTGTGACCCCTAGCTTGTCGAGCTAGTGCTCTAACCAACTGAGCTAATCGCCCGAATTTCTTATCTTACCGAACGGATCGACGCTTCCTACCGACTGGCTATTATGCCAGCTGACACCCGTTTTGACACCCAAGACACTCGAAAGGTGGTCGGTATCGCTAAGAGTATCGGCAAAAAGGCCGCCAGCGGCAAGACCCGGAAGCCGTATCCCGTGAGGTGAATATCCCAGGTCTGAAAATCCGCCCGTGCGGCTCCGCCTGAGGTGTTGTCGACCGAGACGAGTCCCAGCCTATTCTAAACAGCCATCAGGGATTAAAATCTCTATCAGCCGTTCATGACGCTGCGCGGCACCCTGAATTATGTAAATTCGTCATTATTTTGACGATTTACGGACAGTCTATCAGTGATCGCGAGTTTACGTAACAACCCGTCTCGCCTTCCCAAGAGGATGTCTTTCATTGGCTGGCCGCCCAATTCGGCTGCCGTGTGGTCGTGATCACTCTTGTGTCGCAAGCGTTGGAGCCTTGCAATGATCAAAATCCTGGTACCGACGGACTATTCAGATTGCAGCCTTGCAGCGCTGAAGCACGCAGCGAGTTTGGCCCGCGAGGCCAACGGCTCGCTGCTGATCGTGCATGTCAACGAGGCACCATCCGCCTACGTGTGGCCCGACGCGGTTCGATCGGATGATCCGCTTCCGCAAAACGTAATGTTGCTGCTGCAGTCTCTGTCGGACGGTGAACAACAGGTTCGGTTTGAAGAGCGGCGTGTCGAGGGCGTTGCCGTGCCCACCATCATTTCCCTCGCGGCCGAGGAGCAAGTCGATCTGATCGTGATGGGAACCACAGGCCGCACGGGACTGCAGCGGCTGTTGTTGGGGAGTGTCGCCGAAGAAGTTGTCCGCCGCGCACCGTGTCCGGTACTCACGCTGCGGTCAAGTCGGAAGGCGGGGGGAGAAAACGGCGCTACCGCCGATTCTGTCTCGGAGAAGTGGACGATTCTGGAGAAACCTCCGGCGGAGCAGACGGAGGCGGCTCAGTTGACGCCGCCGGACATGAGGGACAACCCAACTCTTGCGCTGATCTCGCGAGCCATCGCCGTCCGGGCCTCCGACATTCACATTGATCCCGTGGGGCGAGAGTTTGGCGTCCGGTTTCGCATCGACGGAAAACTGAGCAACTACTGCCGGCTCAGTCACGAGGTGGGGCACACTTTGATGACGCAACTCAAGTTGACGGCCAGTCTCGATATCGCCGATCCCTTCCATCCCAAGGAGGGAAGGTTGCACTTGCCAGAGTCCCTGCGAGATTACGAGGTTCGCATCACGGCCGTTCCGGTCCTGGATGGCGAGGCGATCTCGCTGCGGGTTCTGAGTCGGCACCGACTGATGAGACCGACGCAAGAATTGGGATTGTCACCGGATGGACAGGCGCGGATCGACCAGATCCTTCAGCATGGCGAGGGATTGGTGCTCGTGACCGGACCCACCGGATCCGGCAAGACCACGACGCTGTATTCGATGTTGCACGCGCTTGACGACGGTACAAGGAACATCGTTTCGATTGAAGATCCCGTTGAATACGATGTCCCCACGTTTCGCCAGATATCCGTCGATCTGCGGCACGGCACGTCGATGACCAGCGGTCTGAAAACGCTGCTACGGCTCGATCCGGATGTCGTCTTCGTCGGCGAAATTCGCGACGCCGAAGCGGGTGATACGGCGATGCGCGCCGCCAGTTCGGGAAAGTACGTTTTCAGCAGTCTGCACACTCGTGATGTCGCTTCCACGGTCACCGCCCTGCGCGACCTGCACATCGACAATCGTTCGCTGGCGGGAAACCTCGTTGGAATCATCTCGCAGAGACTGATCCGCCGGCTCTGCGTCGAGTGCAACCGGTCGGCCGTCCCGACGGAGCAGGAGGCAACGGTCTTTCGTTCCCTCGGAATGCCGGTGCCGGCCGAAATTCGTCATCCGGTCGGCTGTTTGCGCTGTCGCGGCACGGGCTACTACGACCGCATCGGCGTGTTTGAGGTGGTTGCCCACGAACCGGGCATCGTGCAGGCGATCGAAAACGGAAAGCCGGAGGATGAGGTCCGCATCGCGATCCGCAAGCACGGCGTCAGCACTCTGGAAACAGAAGCCCTGCGCAACGTGGCCGTCGGTGTGACGAGTCTCGAAGAGTGCCGCGGGATGTCGGCGATCCAGTTTGAAGGGTCTTCCAGCTGAGAGAACGATGGTACGATGGTCTTGGAACAGCACGGTCGGATGCCAAGGCGGTTTGCCTGATTTATGACGGATGATCCGGAAGGTTCGATTTGAAACATTGCTCCGTTGCCACGGGGCGGGGTTTCTGTCAAAGAACGTGGCGGAGAACCTGGAGACGCACAGGATTCCACAAACCCAGCAATTGTTTCCCAGGCGGGGAATTGAACAATTGAACGCGGTGAAGGGCAATTGATTGCCCCCCTTCCTCATTATCGGATAGCACGTTTGCGGGCTTTCAAGGAATGGCGCCATGGTACGCCTCAATTGGGTTCGCGCCGTTGTGTTTCTCCTTTCCTGCTGCGCTCGACCTGCGTGGGCGATTATCCGCGAGTGGGATGCCGGCGGACTGGACGACAACTGGCGAACCGCAGCCAATTGGGACCCAGACGGTTTGCCCGCTGCCTCGGACGACGTCTATCTGCGAAATGGAGCGACGGCTATCGTCACTCGCTTCTCAACCGCCGCCAATCTCCACGTGCTGGACGGCGGTTTACTTTCCACGGAAGACATTTCGGCGTTTGTGCCTAACCTTGTTATTCACCAATCCACCACGATTGCCGGTACGCCAGACGACGAGTCGCAGATCACCCTCAACGAGGGGGGCCAAATGGAGACCGATGCGCTGCTGATCAACAACGGCGGACGGCTCGTGATGGTCGACACTCGCTTACTCGAAGCCACGAATATCACCATTGACGTCGGCGGTGAGCTTCGCGGTTACGGCCTGGTCAATATCAACAGCGCCGCCGGCGACTTGACCAACAACGGCCTCATCCGCGCCGCCGATGACGGCGAACTCTTTTTCACGTCGTGGACGGGCGGCTCGTCCATGCTGAACAACCTGGCCTTGGTGTTGGGGGGTACGATGGAAGCCATTGATGGAAACATGCGTTTTCAAACCGGATTGAGCACGTCTTTGACCGGCGCCATGACCGTCGGCACCGAACGCGAGATCATCATCAGCGGAGATCTGGCTATCGGCGCGGAAAGCGGAGCACTTGTTGTCTCGGATGGTGGCGCCGTTTTCGTCACCGGTCTTCTTTCGGTCGGATCGCAGGGAATCATCAAAGGCAATGGCAACATCTCTGCCAGTATGGTTAATTCCGGCGTAGTTTCCCCTGGAATTTCAGAGGGCGCTTTGCAAGTCAATGGCAACTACATCGAGTCGACCGCGGGCCAGTTGCAGATCGAACTAGGCGGTACCACGCCCGGAGCCGAGTATGACCGGTTGCTCGTTAGCGGCGCGGTCCACCTGGCGGGCACGCTGCAAGTCACGACGACCAATACGTTCATACCCGAACTCAACGACACGTTCGATATCCTCGACTGGGGCATTCAAAGCGGCACGTTTTCAACGATACAGCTTCCCGGACTCGCAGATCACCTGAGCTGGAATACTTCGCAGCTTTATACAACCGGCGTGCTTTTCGTCACGCGAGCCCTCGCTGATCTCAATGGCGACGGCTTCGTCGGCCAAGATGACCTGGGGATCATTCTTGGCTCTTGGGGCCAAAACGTTCCGCCCGGTGAATGGAACCTGGGCGATTCCAGTGGCGACGGCTTCGTCGGCCAAGATGACTTAAATACTGTCTTGAGCGACTGGGGCCAAGGTACGCCGCCGGGGATGGTGGCAGCAACGCCCGTGCCGGAACCGCAGACGCGATTGCTTTGGATAACTGGATTCGCCTGCTGTGCCGTCGCGGGTCGTTTGGGTAGCGGAAGGAATCGATAGCCCGCGGCCAACAACCGCGCGGCCGCCCCCAGCGCGTCTTCGGCGATTCGAGTTGGCTGGTCAACATACCGAACGCAATCAAGTGAAATCGGCCTGCGAGAGGGGAGGCAACACCCGTTAACCCAAACGTCGTGAGAGTCTTCGACAAGCGAGAGTATCGGGCGAGATTGGCCCGACGTGGCAACGCGAAGGTCGGCGAAGCGCATCGCGCGAATGTCTGAAAGTGAGACAAGGAGACCGGTGGCGATGTTCGAACACGTTGCGGTTTCTGGCGTTGAGACGAAAAAAGCCAAGGCCCGAGGACCTTGGCTTTTCTTTTAACCCGGGGGTCGCGACTTTTCGCGACTCCCAATTCAAGTGGCGGGGACAGGACTCGAACCTATGACCTCGAGGTTATGAGTTTGATCCTGGGTGCTGTGAAAGACACCTCAATTTCCCGTTGTTTCGCCCCAATGCGCGATAAGAGACACTCGTACAGTACGCCTGGCAGGAATCGAACCTGCGACCGACGGTTTAGGAAACCGTTGCTCTATCCCCTGAGCTAGAGGCGCTTGGTGAATCGGCCCTTCATTCTTTCCGGTGGGCCGCTCCTTGAAAAGCGGTCATCGGCGCGGAAATCGGCCATCGTTCACGCAGATACCAACCCGACGCGTTCGCGAGGGAGGATTGAGATCGAGTGCTGACTTTCCTCGCTGGCGCTTCGGGTTGGTGGGATGCCGGCTTGAGCCGGGCTAATCACGATCGCCGGAACATGGCAGCATCGTATTCTCGCCGAACCCAGGTCGGTCCAGCCACTCGACCCTTCGGCCCACGCGGTCCGTTCCGCCGCTGATGCCTTGCCAAACTTTGGCGAACGTCGGACAATGCGGGGGCAAACTCCGTCGCCAGGCAGCTCTCGATGCTCGTTGAAACCTATTTGCTGACCAAGCGTTACGGGCTCTTCGCCGCGCTGGCCGATTGCAGCCTGAACGTCAATCCGGGCGAAGTTTTTGGTTTGCTGGGCCCCAACGGAGCCGGCAAAACCACACTTTTGCGGCTTCTGATGGGCTACCTGCGGCCGACCGGCGGCCGGGCCGCCATCGACCGACTGGATTGCTGGCGGGATGCCAGGCGTGTTCACGAGCGAGTCAGCTACCTGCCGGGTGAGACCCGGCTGTTTCGCAACCTGCGCGGCCGCGAAGTGCTGGATTTTTTTGCGGCGCTACGTCGCAACGGCACACTGGAACGATCACTTCGGTTGGCTCAACGGTTGAGTTTGGATCTCTCGCAACGCGTCGCGCTGATGTCCACGGGCATGCGGCAAAAGCTGGCGCTTTCGATCGCACTCGCCCCTGAGGCGTCGCTGGTCATCCTGGACGAACCGACTTCCAATCTCGACCCGACCATGCGGAGCGAGGTGGGCCAGCTTGTGTTGGAAGCGAAAGAATCGGGCCGAACCGTGCTATTCTCTTCGCACGTGCTTTCCGAAGTGGAAACGACGTGCGACCGCGTGGCATTCTTGCGCGCGGGACAACTGGTACACGTGCAAGCGATGCACGAGCTGCGACGCCAGCATCGGATTCGCGCCCAGCTGACGGGCCCAATTTCCCCCGTGCCCCCTGCGCTTGCCGATCAGGTGCAAGTGTATCCCGGCCGCAATGGTGATGTGACCATCGAAACGCCGAGCGAGTTGTCGCCCGTGCTTGGTTGGCTTGCCACGCTGCCGCTTGAGGAGGTGCGCGTCGAGCCGATCGGACTGCAAACCGTGTACGACCGGTTTCATACTGCCTGACGGCGGAAATTCGAAGCACGAAATTCGAAAACCGAAACAAACCTATCGCACGAAATTCGAAGAAAAGAAGCCCCTTGTTGAGGTCCTTCTGATTTTCGATGTGTATCGAATTTTGAGATTTGGATTTAGGATTTTCGATTTATGTGTGCTCTCTTGTGCAAGGCGATTCGCGATGTGCGCTGGCAGCTTGCCGGCAGTATTCTGATCGTGTTCGCGTTTCATTGGATTCGCGTGTGGATCACCAGCCTGTTTCCCATCCGGCAGTTTCAGCGGTTGCTGAATCTCGTTCCCGACGCATTCATGCCGCTCTTGCCGGTGCCCAAGGAGCAGATCGCCACGGTGGCCGGCCGGATTGCCATCGCCTACGACGATCCTTTGCCGGTGATGGTGCTGTTGGCGTGGGCCATTGGCCGTGGATCGGACGCCGTTAGCGGCGAGCTGGGACGTGGCACCCTGGAAATGACGTTGGCACAACCCGTGCGGCGGATTTCCGTGATCGGCACTCAAGCGGCGATGACCGTGTTGGGGGCGGCGTGCATCGCTGGCGCCTGCTGGTCCGGCACGTATTTGGGCATACAGACCATCGCGCTGGAGGAACGCGTGTCTTCGAGGGTCTTTATTCCGGCGGCCGTGAATGCCTTTGCGATGACATGCTTCCTGGCGGGTTTGACGACACTGGTCTCGTCCTTCGATCGGTTCCGGGCGCGGACGATCGGCATCATGGCCAGCTTTTTCGCCGCCGAATTGCTGATCAAGATCGTCGGCCTGGTCGGCCCGGGGCTGAGATGGCTGCTTTGGTGCTCCTTCCTCACCGCGTACGAACCGCAACAGCTGGTTGCCGAGCCGCGATTAGCTTGGGTTTTTGGCATGCCGCTCCACGGCGATCCCTGGGTCTGGGGCGGCCTTTGCTATCACGGCATATTGATCGGACTTGGCGCGCTGGGCTACGCGCTGGCAATAACCCACTTTTGCCGCCGCGATTTGCCGGCGCCGCTTTAGGATCGCATGGCACGCCAACCCCGCGCGTCCGCGAGGCAGGCCTGTTTTTTTGCCAGAAAGACCCTCGTTAACGCCTCGGGTTGGTGTGTAACTCCGATGGCGTTCCGTGTCCGCTGGCAGCATAATAATGGTACGGCTGACGCCCAGCGCGTCGCCAGCGAACGCGGCCAGGTGTTGCCTGCGTCCGCGTAACGCCAACCCCTGACCCCTGACTCCTCCGTTCTATGAACCTCCACACGCTAGCATTTCTCGCCTGTTTGTTGGCTCCCGCCGCGCTTCTGGCCGAAGGTGCGGGCCAGGACGACCTGGATCAGGCGATGGAGCTGAAACTGTCCGCCGAGTCCATCAAAGATCTGGGCGACGTGATTAACTTGTGCCGCAGTGCAATAGCTGCCGGGCTCGACGATGCCAACCAGGACTTCGCCCAGAAGATACTCACGGGCACGCTCGTGCAGCGGGCCGAGATCATGTGCGGTCAGATCTTCGACCATGCCGAGCCCATCCCCCAGTGGCCGATGATGCGGCGACAGGCCCTGCTTGATCTGGAGGAGGCGGCCAAGCTCGATGAAAGCCAGTTCAACGTGCATTACATGATCGGCCGCTTGCATGCGCTGCCCGGCGGCAATCACGACCGCGCCGTCCAGGCGCTCGACGCCGCAATCAAGCTTTCCGCCGAGTCTCCCGCCGATCAAGCCAAGTCGTTGGTCTTGCGGGCAAGCTTTACGGACGACGCCGAAGCTCGAATCGCGGACTATAACGAGGCGGTCAAGCTGGCGCCAGACGACGCGGAAGTCATCCGCACTCGCGGATTGTTCCTGCTCTCTGAAAAAAAACTCGACGAGGGTCTGGCCGATTTCGACAAGGCCATTGAACTCGAACCGGAACATGCCGATTCGCACGAAGCCCGTGGCGTGATTCTGTTCATGCAGGGCAAGCACGACGAGGCCATGAAGAGTTTCGATCGCACGATCGAGCTGCAGCCCGAGAGCGCCATGGCGTACACCCATCGGGCGCGTGTCTTTGCGGTGAAAGGCGAGATCGACAAGGCCATGGGTGCGTTAGGCGATGCGCTCAGGATCGATCCCAAATTAGTGACCGCCTACGTGCTGCGTGCCAGCATCCATCGTGAAAAGGGGGACGATGACGCGGCGTTGGAAGATGTGAGTGAAGCCGTGCGGCTGGCCCCCGACAACTCCCAGGCACTGAAGCTTCGCGCGGTGCTGCTTGCCGGCAGCGGAAAAATCAGCAACGCGATTGACGACTTGCAACAACTTCGTCGGGCCGAGCCCAATGACGTTGATCTGCTGATGCAGTTGGGGCTGTTCTACAGCATGGACAAACAGCCGCGGAAGGCAATCGATGTATTCTCTTCGATCCTCAAGAAAGATCCAGAGAATCGGCCGGCGCTGCGTAATCGGGGTGACACGTGGCTGGCCATCGGCAAGTTGTCCGAAGCGATCTCCGATTACGAATCGGCCCTCAAGCTCGATGAAAAAGACAGCGGCGTGCTCAACAATCTGGCCTGGCTTTTATCAACGGCGCCCGACGACAAGCTGCGTGACGGCAAGCGGGCAATTGAGCTCGCCAAAGAAGCCTGCCGCGTGACCGAATTCAAACAGGCCCACATCTTAAGCACGCTGGCCGCCAGTTACGCGGAGTCCGGCGATTTTGAGAATGCCGTGGTCTGGTCAAAAAAGGCGGTCGAACAGGCCGGGCAGACCGACGACAACCAGGGCATCGGCGAGCAATTGCAGAAGGAGTTGGCCAGCTACGAGGCGAAAAAACCCTGGCGAGAACAACTCAAGGACGAAACCGCCTCCGAGGATCCCGAGCCAGAAGAGTTGCCAGAACCCGCCCGGCAGCCAGATGCCAACGAGAACGCAGAGAAGAAGTAAGCTTCACGACCCAGAACTCGCCGCCAGCGGTTCGATCGATTGGGACAGTTTCTTTCGCGTCCAGCGGCAATTATCATAAAGATCGGGGTTTGCCTGGCGGTAGTTCACCGCCGGCTGGGATTGCGTTCCATCCTTTGCAGAAGTTGATCTATGAGAAAGCCCATCGCATGCTCGATTCTGTTGCTGACGGCAATCGCAGGCGCGCACCGCGATTCACGCGCGCAAGTAATCGGGGGCATTGTGTCTCAGCAGGAGGCCGAACGGCACGGCCTGACTCGGGCCTGGTACGTCCAGGCCGATCTTGATCGCGCGACGGGCGAGGTGGTCGACGCAACGCTCGATAGCGGCACGCTGTTCGTTCAAACTAACCGCGCTCGGTTACAGGCGATCCATGCCGAAACCGGTCATACACTGTGGAGCGTCAGGGTCGGCAACGAGCGATATCCTTGCATGACCCCAGCGGCCAGCGCTGATTATGTCGCCACGATCAACGGGTCAACCGTGTATTTGATCGACCGCAAAACCGGGCGCGAAGCCTGGAATAAGCAGCTTTCCAGCGTTCCAGGCGCTGGTCCGGCTGTCACTCGGACGCACGTTTTTGTTCCGATGGTCAATGGCACCATCTTCGGGCATGAACTATCCAATCGCTCGGTGATTCCTTTTTTCTACAAGTCCTTCGGGAGAATTCTGGTGCCGCCGGTTGTTACCGCCGAATCGCTGGCTTGGACGACGGAGCAGGGTTATTTGTACCTCATGAATCTGGCGGAACCCAGCCGCCTGAAAGTCAACTTTCGCTTGGACACGCACGATAAGATCGAATCCCGTCCCGGTTACTGGACGCCGTTTTTGTACGGTGTATCTCTGGATGGCTACGTGTATGCCGTTCACGAAGAAACCGGGCGCATCCACTGGAAATATTCCACCGCCGAGCCCATCTTCGATTCGCCGAGTGCGGTCGGCGGAAAGGTCTACGTCTGCGTGGACAAGGGGGGCATGTTTTGCCTGAACAGTGAAACGGGGGAGCATGAGTGGTACTCGCCTGGCTGCAGGCAATTCATCGCCGCCAGCCCGACCCGAGTGTACGCCAGCGATCGGCTCAACCGGCTCTTGATTCTCGACGGCAAGACGGGCGCTCGGCTCGATTCCATGCTCATCCCCGGCGTCAGGCAGAGACTTCGCAACGTGCAAACGGACCGCATTTTATTGACCACCGACCGCGGTATGATCCAGTGTTTGCACGAGACGGCATTGACGCAGCCCGTGGTCTATACGCCCCCGCCGCTGAAGGTGAAGCCAAAGCTCAAGACGAAGCGGACGAGGCCCGCGCCCGAGGAAGGCGAAGCACCGGCCGCGGAGAACGCCGACCTTCCGGAAGAAGCAGCCGCCCCGGCGGACGAGAATCCCTTCGACGCGGGGGGTGAAAATGCCGGGAAACCTGGCGCCGACGGTGCCCCGGCGGAGGACGCACCCGCCGACGGGGAAGACAATCCGTTCGAATAGGCTAAGATACGTCCCATGGAACACCTTGCACCGTATCCTGTTTAGGGGAGGTCTGCCATGGCAGTCAAATCGTTTACACTTGTCGACGCCGAACGCAATCTTTACGAGTCGGCCTGGCAGGCGGGCCCGGCCGAGGTCGGTGGCAAGGCCGCAGGCTACTCGGTTCGCAAGACAACGTTGCGCGGCGGCATCCGCGAAGGCGTCGATCTGATCGAAGTGGACAACGGCGCGTTTCGATTCGTCGCCTTGCCGACGCGCGGCATGGGCATTTGGAAAGGCTGGCTGGGCGAATTGGAAGTCGGTTGGAAATCGCCCGTGCGGGGGCCCGTGCATCCGCAGTTCGTTGCGATTTGCGAACCCAGCGGCTTGGGCTGGCTGGACGGCTTCGACGAATTGCTCGTCCGCTGCGGACTCGTGAGCAACGGCGCGCCTGATTTCGACCCCCAGACCGGCCGACTGGCTTACGCGCTTCACGGCAAGATCGCCAACAAGCCGGCGCATTTCGTGGAAGTGACGATCGACGGCGACTCGGGCGAGATCAGCCTGACGGGCATCGTCGACGAACTTCGCTTTCATTTCAACAAACTGCGGCTTAAATCGACGATCAAAACCAAAGTCGGCGAAAAGGGCTTTCGGATTTACGACGAAGTCACGAATCTGGGCGGAGACACCGGCGAACTGCAACTGCTCTATCACATTAACTTCAGCCAGCCGATTCTCGATTCCGGCGCCCGAGTCGTTATCCCCGTGAAAACAATGGTGCCGCGCGATGCCCGCGCGGTCGAGAACGCTTCCACGTGGGACAGCTACCCAGCGGAGCAGCGTGGCTATGCGGAGCAAGTCTACTTCTTCGATCTGCTCGCCGACGCCGAAGGCAACACGCAGGTGTTGCTCAAGAATGCTCACTCGATGCAAGGCGTGTCGCTGAAGTTTCCCGTCAAGCAGCTTCCCTGCTTCACCTTGTGGAAAGACACGATGGCGGCAAATGATGGTTACGTAACGGGCCTCGAGCCGGGGACGAACTTTCCCAACCCGCGCTCGTTCGAAGCGGAACAGGGCCGCGTGATCAAGCTTGAGCCGGGCGAAACGCGTAAATTCGCAGTGGCGTTGGAAGTGCATCCTGACGCAGCCGGCGTTAGTGCCGCCGAACAAGCGATCGCGAAGATCCAGGGCAGCACGAAGCCAACGATTTTTGGCAAGCCGCAAAAGGGCTGGACGAAAGTCTAGATCAGGCTTTTCCGCCAGACGGTTCCGTCTGCGCAGGTTGCTTCCGCGCACGGCCCCAACGCCGCGACCACCTTATCAATGGGATGGGCGTCGAGTTGGCCGTGTTTGCGCACGAGCCGGTTTTCTGAAACGGACTTCACTCCTCATCCGCCTGCAAGTCACCCTCGGTGATCATCGAGAAGCCCTGGTCGTTGAGCGTGTCCATCGCCAGGTCGAGATTGTCGACCATCAGGGCAACCGCTGGTCGGCCATGCGGGCGAACCAGCAATGGGTAAGCCTGCACAATGTTCACTTCGGCCTGTAAGAGCGCCGTGCAGACCTGCAGCAGCGGCTGCGATCCTTTGGGCAACTCGACGCCCAGGAGATCGGTCTCGATCAGCGCCAGGCCAGCGCGCTCCAGAATTTCGCGGCCTTGCTCGGGGTGACTGAGTAAAAATCGCACGAAGGCGCACTCAGAACTATCGTGAATCGAAACGGCGACGATGCGAACTTTACTGCCTTCGAACCGGCGGATGACTTCCAAGAGCTGCCCGACGCGGTTTTCCAGAAAGACGGTGAATTGGCGAATCGACGGATAATTCCGCCCACGCATCGTGGCAAAGCCAAGGCCTGAGCCTTCCCCCGATCCCTCGCCAATGCTCATGAATGGTCCCCTATCTTGCGAATCGATTGCGGGGAGTTGCAGCGCGGCCGACGACCCATCGAGCCGCACTCAAGTCGCTCATTTATAAGGTCTTGCGCTGCTGGCGTCAATTGAGAACTCCCACACAGCCTGGCGCAACGGCCAGGTTCCTTGATTCCCCGGCGGCGCCCTTCGCCGACCCATCCGGATTATCTTGCAGCAATTCCAGCAACCGCACTGTCGCCGCCTTATTAGGCATCGGATAGCCGCGGGTCAAATCCGGGTCGCTGTGAATTGCCGGACGCAAATTGGGCAGACCGACGCAGCTTGGGCAGCCGCCTTCGCAGCCGCACTCACGAGCCATCTCGTGGCAAATGGCCAGTACGGATGCCATTTGATGCAAGCCTTTTTCAGCGTAGCCCAATCCGCCCGGATAGCGGTCATATAGAATCATCGCCGAGCGACCGAGGTTCTTGCTGTCGACCACGCCGCCAAGGTCGCGACTGTCGCACATTGCCACCATCGGCAAGGCAACCACAGCCAGGTTTCGCAACCCCACCAGGCCCTCGCTGGCGCGGTAGCCGGCGGACTTCATCGCGGCACGCACCGAGTCATCCGGTGCAAGCCAGACGGCGGTTGTGCTGAGTGTTTGCGCTGGAATATCGACCGGCCCCTGCCCGATGTTCTCGCGAGTGTTAAATTTGATCTTCTTGAAGGCGACGGTCTGCCAGGTGACATCCACATCGCCGTAAGCCAGCAGCACTTGCCCAAGCGCCTGACTCATCTTTCGCTCGCCTTGGATCGTCACCTGGCTTTCGAGCACGGCCTGCGTGTAATAGTCCATCTCATGCCGCTCGACATAGGCCACCTTGCCCTGCAAATCCAGCTCGCGCACAAAGTACGACTCGCCATTGTGCAGATAGACGGCCTCTGGATAGACAAGCTCGGGCGCGCTGATCGAATCGACATTCGCGATTACCTCGTTCTCCGCGCCCTTCTCCCTCAGCACGATGCTAAAGGTATTGTCGCTCATGTGCCGCAGGCTGATGCGTGCCGAGGGATTGCTCACCCCGACAAAGTAATAGCGGCCACCGACTTCGCTGAGCTCGCCGGTTCCGCACAGAGCGTCGGCCAGCGGCTGCGCAAGCGGACCGAATCGCTCGGCGTCCGCTGCGTTGAGCGGCAGCTCGAACGCGGCGGCCTTCAAATGATTGGCCAACACGTAGGGATTCTCGGGATCGACGACGGCATGTTCGGGCGACTGTTCGAAAAAATATTTTGGGTGTCGCATCAAGTATTGATCGACCGGATCATTGCCGGCGAGCAGAACGGCCAGGCTCTCGTCATGACGCCGACCGCTGCGGCCTGCTTGCTGCCACGTACTGGCAATCGTGCCCGGATATCCGGCCAGGAGCGTCACGTCGAGGGAGCCGATGTCGATGCCCAACTCGAGCGCGTTGGTGGCGGCCACGCCGCGCAGCTTGCCGGAAAAAAGCTGCTGCTCGATCGCGCGGCGCTCGTTCGGCAGGTAGCCGCCGCGATAGGCCCGTACTTTCTTCGCCAGCGGCGAGTGGCGTTCTTCCAGGGCTTCTCGCACGTACCGATGCACGAGTTCCGTTGCTTGCCGGGTACGCGTGAAGGTCAGCGCTTGCGCGTCGTCCAGGATCGCCTCGATCATCAAATCCACGGCGTCATCGGTGGCGCTGCGGCGACTGAGCGAGTCTATCTTTCCCGAAGGGCTACCCTGCGGCTGGGGGTTCCAGAGGGCGAAGTACTTGGCGCCGCGCGGAGCACCGTCGGAATTGATGACCGCCACATCACGGCCGATCAGCCGGCTGACGAATTCGCCGGGATTGGCGATCGTGGCGCTGGCGGTCAGAAACACCGGCCGCGATCCGTAGTGCTCGCAGACCCTCAACAGCCGCCGCAGCACGCACGCCACATGGGCGCCCAACATGCCGCGGTACGAATGCACTTCGTCGATCACGATGTAACGCAGGCTGCTAAAGAACCGCGCCCATTTGGGATGATACGGTAAGATCGACGCATGCAGCATGTCGGGATTCGAGAGCACCAGATTGGCTTCCGCCTTAATCCGCCGCCGCTGTGCCGTGGGCGTGTCGCCGTCGTACACGCCGCAGCGAATCGCGGCCAACTCGGAATTCCCGGTCAATTCGAGCAAGCCCTTCATCTGGTCCTGTGCCAGCGCTTTGGTCGGAAACAGATAGAGCGCTTGGGCCTCTAGGTCCGCGAGCACCGTCTCCAAAATCGGCAAGTTGTAGCAGAGTGTCTTGCCGCTTGCGGTGCCCGAGACCACAACCCAATCTTGTCCGGCGCGTGCGTACTCGATCGCCGCCACCTGATGCGTATACAAATGCTCAATCCCGCGATCCGTCAACATTTCCGCAAGTGCCCGCGGAAGCGGCTGCACTGGTTCGGCAAATGATCCCGGACGAGCCGGCAGCGTCTCAACATGCTCAAGCTGACCAGCATAAAATGGCAACCGACGGACCCGATCGAGAAAAGCAGCCACATCCATGATGGCACCTCCATTGGTGAATGCCGCGGACACACGCTTTATGCCATTGTCTGAGCCAAGTGTGTGAACAGGTGTTTAGTTTATCGGCGAGGTCCGGCGTGGTTCAAGATGAATCTTGTGCCGGCTTGCGTGAGGAAGCTGCTTGCTGCTATGCTCGTAAGAGGGAGGAATCATGAACGAACGAATCGCCGTCAATCCAACGATTCATCTCGGGAAACCCTGTGTCGCCGGGACCCGAATCCCGGTGCAGAGCGTCTTGGAACTGGTCCGGGAAGGGCTTGCCTTTTCGGACATCATCCGAGACTACTTTCCGGAACTTGAGCCCGACGATATTCGGGCGTGCGTTCAGTATGCCATCGACGTGGTTACCGTAGAAGACATTCACGTCGCGACAACGGGATGAAATTTCTTACCGATCAGGACGTCTACGCCGGCACGGTGGTCTTCTTGAGGGCTCTGGGATATGAGGTCGTTACGGCAGCAGGAGTTGGTCTTTCGAGGGCCGAGGACGCCGAATTGCTACGAGTCGCTCACGAGCAGGCTCGTATCTTCGTGACTCGAGATCGGGATTTCGGTAGTCTTGTGTTTGTGCGTGGCGACGGTCCGGGAGTGGTTTATCTCCGCATCCTGCCATCGACCTTGAACACCGTGCACGCCGAACTTGAAAGAGTCTTGACATTATACAATGAGCAGGATTTGCAAGATGCATTTGTAGTCGTTGAGCCGGGAAGGCATCGCATCAGGAGATTTGGACTCGGCGGACAAGCATCAGTACAAGTTCCGTGAATGATTCCTGTTGAGCAAGACGGCGCTCGCAACTGACTTCCACGACAGTTAGAAAGGCCAGACAAATGGGGCCAAGAGCACGGTGATGACCCCCACCAGGATGTCGAGCGGAATGCCGATCTTCAGGTAGTCGCTGAACTTGTAGCCCCCCGGACCGTAGACCATCAGATTCGTCTGATAGCCAATCGGCGTGGCGAAACCCGCGG
>SXHT01000106.1 GCA_005773095.1 Planctomycetaceae bacterium | reverse complement strand
CCTCAAACTTATGATCGCCGAATTGCAAAACCAGGATCCGCTCGATCCGATGGACAACGCCCAGATGATCCAGCAGATTGGCGAGATTCGTTCGATTGCAGCGACCGACAAGCTCTCCACCACACTCTCGGGCGTGCAACTCGGGCAGGCGCTGGCTAGCGCCAGTGGTCTGCTCGGCAAGAACATCACGGGCATATCCGACAAGAACGCTCAGGTCAACGGCAGGGTCGAGCGAGTGACGGTCGTCGACGGTGTGCCTAAGCTGCAAGTCGGCGGCAATATCGTCGATCTGCAGAACGTCCGTGAGATTGTACCAGCCTCCTAAGCATGTCACGTAACCTCCATCCATCGCACGCAGCGAACAAGGAGTCCAGTTCATGGGTTTAGCATCTGCACTTAGCACGGCGCTGACCGGTTTAACAGCGTCGGAAACAACGATCGACGTTGTGGGCAACAATGTAGCCAACGCCAACACGGTGGGCTTTAAGTCCTCCAAGCCCCTGTTCGCGACGCAGTTCCTGCAGACGCTGTCGCTCGGTTCCGCCCCAACCGACACGCGCGGTGGTACAAACCCGCGGCAAGTCGGCTTAGGCGTTAAGGTGGCCGAGATCACCACCGACTTTACCCAGGGCACAATCGAAGTCAGCGCCAGTCCATCGGATCTCGCTATTCAAGGGGACGGCTTCTTCATTGTGCAGGGCGCACAGGGTGAAGAACTGTACACTCGCAATGGCGTGTTCAAGACCAATAGCAGCAACGAACTGGTCAGCATCACGGGACAACGCTTGTTGGGCTTCGGCGTCGACGACAATTTCGATGTTCAGAAAACGGAACTCGTGCCGCTGACGATTCCCCTCGGTTCGGCACAGGTGGCCCAGGCCACGGAAAACGTAACGTTTGCAGGGACGTTGAGTCCGACCGGCGACGTCGCCACGCAGCCGGGCATTATTACATCGGCGGCGCTTGGCGATGCATCCCAGCCGATTCCACCCAACGTTGCGTCCGGCGATTTCACCTCCGTGGCTCCGCCGTCATTTACGACAACTCCGGTCGACGGAGGAGCGGGAACGATTGCCGCTGGAACCTACACCTATCGAATCGCAGCGGTCAACGCGGATGGCGAACAAGGCCCCCCATCTCCGGCATCAACATCCGTCACCATTGCCGCCAATCGCCAGATTACGCTCAATCCATTGCCTGCGGTTCCCAGCGGATTCACATCGTACAACCTTTACCGAGCTGGCGCGGACGGAGTGTATTCACAGGTCGCCAGTGGTCTGGCAGGCGGTGCCTCGCATACCGACAGCGTGGCGACCGGCAGCGGCGATTTGCCCGACACGCTTGCTCAAGGCAATTACAGTTACTACATCACGTTTTACAATACCGCCGACGGCAGCGAGAGCCGTCCGACTTCGTTGATTGGTCCCCAGTCGCTCACGGTCGATGGGCGCCGCGTCGCGTTTTCAAACCTGCCCACGCCCGCGGCGCCCTTCGATGCACTGCGCATTTATCGTAACTCGCCCACCGCAAGCGACTCCTTCCGCCTGGTGACCACGCCCGCGATCACCGGCACGGCCTCGGGCTTTCTTGCCAGCGGAGCCAGCAGCTTTATCGACGGTCTGAGCGAATCGGACTGGGCGACGCAGGAGCAAATCAACCTCGATAACCCACCGATCAACCCGGCCACGTTGTTGACCAACGTGGTCCGGCGCGACGGCAACAACTACTTCACTCTGTTCGAAGAAGGAGTGTTGCAGTTCAACGGAAAGAAAGGGGGGCGCACGCTTTCGACCAAGACCATGGACGTCACCGCAACGTCAACGGTGCAGGACTTTATCGAGTTTGCGCAGGACTCTTTCGGCATCCGCGACGACATTCCAACTCCCGATAAAGACGATGATCCCTCCGTGGTGCTGTCGGCAGGCGGCGACGTTGACGCCTCCACGGGACGGATCAGCTTTATCGGAAACTACGGCGTCGACAACCAACCCGAAATCTCGCTGGCTTCGCTTAAGTTAACGCCGACGGGCGGCACCGAGCAATCGATCAACCTGGGATTCGGAACAACCCAGGAAGCCATCGGCAACAGCGCGGTCTCCAGTTTTGTGGCATACGACTCGCTCGGCATCGCGATCAACGTCCGTGTGACCGCGGTGCTCGAATCGCGCGATGGCGAATCGGTGACGTACCGCTGGTTTGCCGATTCGCCCGATCACCAGTCGTCCACCGGAGGTGTCGTATCGCCTAGAATTTCTGTGGGCACCGGGCTGATCGTTTTCGACGGCGAAGGCAGCGTGTCCAGCGTTTCCAACAACACCGTCTCGATCGCTCGAGACGCCACGTCGTCGGGCACGCTCGAATTCGATTTGGATTTTACCGGCCTCTCCGGCCTTGCATCCGACACCAGTTCCCTGTCGGCAACGCAACAAGACGGTTCCGCGCCGGGTGTGCTTACCAGCTACATCGTGGGCGAGGACGGCGTGATCCGCGGCGTGTTCGGCAACGGCGTCACGCGTGATCTGGGACAGCTCCAACTCGCTCGATTTGCCAACAACTCGGGTCTCGAACAGAAGGGCGAAAACCTGTTCGGAACCGGCGTCAATTCGGGCCTGCCCATCGTCGACAACCCGGGCGCGCAAGGCATCGGCACGATCATCGCCGGCGCGCAGGAACTGTCGAACACCGATATCGGACAGAACCTGATCGACCTTATCACAGCATCCACCGCCTACCGCGGCGGTGCGCGAGTCATCACCACCGTGCAGCAGTTATACGACGAACTGCTGAATTTGCGACGATAACGGATCAGCCATGCCCTGTCGGGCGGCCGTTGCCCGCCCGCCATTATTCCGTTCTGTTCCTGCCGCCTGTGCCGATTCTTCCGGCAACTGGAACCCCATGGCATTTTCTCCGCCGGCGTCGCTCTTTTGCAACCTATGTTCTCACTGAGGAAAGTTGCCGTCCAAGGACGGCGGCTCGGCAGGGAAAACACGTGGTGCAAAATGATCAAGCTATCGCGTCTCGACGGCGAAGCGTTCGTGCTCAACGCAGAACTCATTCGGTACGTTGAATCCCGGCCCGACACATTTATCACGCTTACCACGAATGAGCGACTGGTGGTTCGCGAGGCAATGGATGAGGTCATGCGCAGGGCCATCGACTACCAGCGTTCGAAACATCTGTTCCCCACGTCAAACACACCCGCGTTCAACGAACGCAGTTGGAAATAGGCTCGCATGGACATTGCAACGATTGTCGGCATTATCGGTGGCGGGCTGCTGACGCTGCTTGCCTTGATCCTGGCGGGCAGCCACGGCGGCGGCGGCGTGTCGTTAGGACAATTCGTCGACCCGCCGGCGGCGGTAATGGTATTGGGCGGCGGTCTGTGTGTCGTATTAACCGCTGTTCCGCTGAAGACGTTTCTTGGTTTGCCAAAGCTCTGCATGAAGCTGATTTTTCCCACCGTCGAAGATCTACCAGCGCTGGTCGAGGAACTAGTTGGACTGGCCGAAGTTGCCCGCAAGGACGGCCTGCTGGCGCTTGAGGCCAAGGTGAAAGACATCCAGAATCATGCCATCGTGCTGGGCATCCAGATGGCCGTCGACGGCACGCGTCCGGAAGTGCTCGAAGACGTCTTTCGAAGCGAAATGCACGCCGAAGAAATGAGGCATCACACCGGCAAAAAGATGTTCGAGATGATGGGTAAGTGCGGCCCGGCCTTCGGCATGATTGCCACCCTGCTGGGATTGATCCTGATGCTCGGCAACCTCGACGATCCCGACTCCATCGGTCCGACAATGGCCATGGCGCTGGTAGGCACGCTTTACGGCGCCGCAATGGCAAACATGATTTGCATGCCGTGCGCCGAGAAGCTCGCCTACTACAGCCACCAGGAACATCTCGCCAAAGAATTGATCCTCAAGGGCATATTGGGAATCCAAGCCGGCGAGAATCCACGTGTCATCGAACAAAAGTTGATCACCTTTCTGCCGCCCAAACTGCGACCCTCGCACGACCGAGCGGCATAGTGGAATGACGAATCACGAATGACCCGGGAATTGACCCGGGGAATGACCTGGAGAATGACGAATCACCAGGCACGACTGAATACCGAATGACGACTAACGAACGAAGATGGTACCCGCATTCGTCATTAAGCATTCGTCATTCATTCGTCATTATGTGATTCGTCATTCGTTCGTCATTCGTCATTGCCAGTACCCCGAACCTTGATTCCCGACTGCTGCGACCATGGCCAGTTGTCCTGAATGCGAAGAAGGCCTTCCCGAGTGGATCATGTCGTACGCCGACATGATTACCATTCTGATGGCGTTTTTTGTCGTCATGTACTCCATGGCTCCGCTGGACCAAGAGTCTGCGAAGATGGAAGCTGTGATGAGATCCCTGCGCGAACAGTTCGGTCCGCACTGGGAAGACATGACGGCGCTCGGCCCTGGCCCGTACGTACAGCTCGACTCGCCACTGGCCTACTTGCAAACTGCAGGCAGTCGGGACAAAAGCAACAAGAAAAAGGGGGAAGGATCGAAGAAACTTCGCCCGATTGAAAATCGTCAACCGGCCAGTTTACGCCCCGGCGACCAACCCAGCGTCGGCGGGACGGTCTATTTCGATGACAACTCCACGCAAATCACTCCCACCCAGGAGAAAGCCCTGCAAGGCGCCATCAACGAGATTGGCGGCAAGGCGCTTAAACTGGAAATCCGGGGGCACACGTCGCGGCGACTGCCGACCGACGCGAAAGTGTTCCGCGACAATTGGGACGTGGCCTACGAGCGGGCACGCCACGTCATGACCTATCTCGTCAAGGCCGGCATCAATCCCGAACGTATTCGTCTGGCGGTCGCAGCCGACAACGAACCGCTGACCAACAACGTTCACATTACGGGGCGTGGCAAATGTGCTCGTGTGGAAATCCACATGCTGAACGAACTCGTCGACTCCGCCCAAGCGGCGCATAACAACTAAGCTCACAACCATCAGTCCGCGGAGACAACCGCCATGAACGCTCCAGCTGCCCCAGAACTAACTCCGCCGCCGACCAAGAAGTCACTGGTCTCGAAGCTGAAAATGCCCGGAATCATCGTGGGTATTGTCGTACTGGAATGGATCATGGCATGCTTTTTGATGCCCAGTTCCGCACCAACGCCGACCGTCGCACCCGTATCGGCCGCTGCGGTGGACGAGCACCACCAGGACGATGCTCCGATGGCCGAAGAACCAACTCCTGCACATGCTAGCGGCCACGACAAGCAGTCAGCTGATAGCGACCACGGTCATGGCGCGCCTGCGAGCGAAAAACCGGGAAAGGGACATGAAAAGGCCGAGCATGGTCAGGGGGACGAAAAACCCGCACCCAAACACAGCGATGCAGAAGAAGCGGATTTGGGCAAATTCACGGTCAGCGGCTTTCAGCCTGCTAGCAACAGCACCTTGTTTATCACGTTTCATTTGTACGGCACCGTGAAACATAAGTACGTGAGCGAGTTCAACCAGCGGTTGGAAGAAAACCAGCATCGAATTCGCGACAATATCATTGTCATTATCCGGTCGGCGGAGATTACGGACCTGACCGACGCCGGGTTGGGATTGATCAAACGGCGGATTTTAGAGACAACTAACAGGAGCTTGGGCAAGCCTCTGCTGCAGGAGGTCGTGTTCAGCGAGTTTTCGTTTATTGAACAATGATGGCGGACGCAGTCCGCCGTCCGTGTAGCCACAGGTCATGGCGCCGCAATGGAGGCCGAAAAGCCGTCTGCGGTTTAGCAGGAATGGACTCCTCTCATGCCCGACGGAAGCGATCCGCTCCAACCCCTAGATAGCGATCCATCGACCGGCACTGCGCCCAATCGCGATGGGGGGGTTCTAGCGCAAACGGAAATCGAAAAGTTGCTTGAGGCCGCCGGAGCGGGCAAGGGCTTGGCCGCTTCGCCCGGTTCACCCACTGTCGCGTCGAAAGAAAAAGCGCCGGTCGGTGAAGCCAGCCTGGCTCGCGGCGACATCGACTACCTGCTTTCGCAAGCGGAACAGGCATTGGCATCCGTCAATGCGCCGGTCAATGCGCCGGGCGCGCCCCCCGTGCAGCCGTTTAAGCTGCAGGACTTCGCCGGAGCGGCGCCGACTGCCGAAGCCGCCACGCTCGAGCTGATTCGCGACGTGGAACTCGACCTGAAAATCGAGCTTGGGCGCACGGAGATGTATTTGGAAGACGTACTTAAGCTGCGCAAAGGCTCGGTGGTGCCGCTCGACAAGCTCGCCGGCGACCCTGTCGATATTTACGTCAATGGTCGCCTGATCGCTCGCGGTGAAGTGCTCGTGCTCAATGACAACTTTTGTGTCCGCGTGGCCGAACTGATCGCCGGCGAAAACGTGGCCTGACCCATCCAAATAACAATATGTTCAACGGCGCGGCTTGATTTTAGTCGCTCCCTCTTCCTTTGGAAGCGGGCGCCCAACAACTGCAAAGGAAGGCAAGGATGCCGACTTTCGCTCGTGTATGGTTGATCATTGCGATCGCATCCGTCTGCCACGCGGCAGATTCACAAGATGACCACCGCTACGCCGACTGGCGAGGCGCCGAGCAACTGCAATCCGAAGAACAAGCTCTGCAGCCAGCGGCGGATGAGCAAACCGACGGGAACGAGTCCGCTGGAAACGCTGCACAGGTCGAACCGCGCAACGAATTGCGGAAATTACCCTTCCGGTTTGCGCGCGCGCCAGCCGACTCGGTGCGCTCGCACGTGGTTCGCGCGTCGGCAACCGAAGCGGCGCCGTCACCGCTCACCCAGCCTGGGAAATCCCGGCCGCTTGGGCTCAAAGGTCCCAGCGGCGAGTCGACCAGCAAACGCAGAACCTCCGGGCTACAACCCGGCGTCACGATCGGCGGCAGTCTGGCGATTGTCGTGGGACTCTTTCTGATCGTCGCTTGGATGGCCCGGCGCGGGATGCCCCAACAGCCGCCGCTTTTGCCTCGCGAGGCGATCGAGGTGCTCGGCCGACAGCGCTTCGGCGGCAAACAACAAGAAGTGCAACTCCTGCGAATCGGCAACAAGCTGCTGCTGGTGCATGTGATGGCGGGACACGTCGAGCCGCTCTCGGAAATCACCGACCCCGCGGAAGTCGACCGGCTGACGGGCATTTGCTATCAGGCACATCCTTCGAGTTCTACACGTCGCTTCCAACAAACGTTCGAGCAATTGGCAAAGGGCGACTCCTCGTCGACCCGAGCATCGCGCGACTATGTTGACAAGTTCGATCCTTCAATATTCGACGACGCCGATCGCAAAGCTGCCAAGGCACTCTAATGGTACGACTTCGTTTCATCTGCAGCAGGCGCCGATGCGTCCCCGTGCTGGCCGGCTTTCTGGCCGTGGCGGCTGTCGTGCTTTCGGTCGCACCATCCCTTGCCCAAGACTCTGCGAATCGGCCGGGGTGGCTGGAACTGCCCGGTAACCTGCTCGGCGGCCCTGAAAAGTGGACGAGTCCCGAGGGGCTGACCTCGGCCCTCGAAGTAATGCTGCTGTTGACCGTCCTCAGCCTGGCCCCAGCCGTGCTGTTGATGACCACCTGTTTTGTGCGGATCATCGTGGTGCTCGGCTTGTTGCGGCAAGCACTTGGAACACAACAACTTCCACCCAGCCAGGTGATAACCTCAATTGCGCTCTTCATGACGCTGGCGATCATGTCGCCCGTCTGGAAAGAAGTCTACAGCCAGGGCATTCAGCCCTACACGCAGCGGCAGGTATCGCTGGATGAAGCCTGGACTCGTGGCATCAAGCCGGTACGCGACTTCATGAGCGCCCAGATCGAACGCTGCGATAACGCCAATGACGTCTGGCTGTTTTACAAATACCTGCCGAAAGACACTCCCACGCCAGCCAATTACGACGAGGTGCCGCTCAACGTGTTGTTGCCAGCGTTCATGCTCAGTGAACTCAAGACCGCGTTCTTGATCGGTTTTCAGATTTATCTGCCGTTTCTCGTGCTGGATATCGTGATTTCGACGGTTACCGTGTCGATGGGCATGTTAATGCTGCCCCCGGTGCTGATCTCGCTGCCATTCAAGCTGCTGTTGTTCGTGCTGGTGGACGGCTGGCATCTGGTGGTCGGGATGTTGATGGCAAGTTTTCAGATATAAAAGTCAGGACTCCGGGACCCCGTGTCCCTGCGTTGTCCGCTGTCCCAGATCTCTGTCTCCTGTTCACCGACAAATGGACGCTCAAGACGCCGTTGAACTTGGACGTGAAGCGGTCATGATCTTCCTGCTCATCGGCGCGCCGGTGCTGGCGGTCGGCATGCTCGTGGGCCTGCTCGTGGGT
The DNA here is from genome assembly GCA_005773095.1 of Planctomycetaceae bacterium. GTDB lineage: Bacteria > Planctomycetota > Planctomycetia > Pirellulales > PALSA-1355 > SXHT01. The sequence goes on along the minus strand of SXHT01000106.1, from coordinate 2,560 downwards.
TTGATCCAGGCACTCACGCAAATTCAGGAACAGACCGTGGCTTTTGTTCCCAAACTCGTCGTGATGGTGCTCGTGCTGACGCTGACCATGCCTTGGCTGCTCGATCAGATGATGCAGTACACCGCCGAGCTGATTGAAAGGATACCGGAGAATCTCTGACGGAGCTGCCCCAGCCCTTCTGGGGCGAGAAGGTTTCGGATTATAACCTCATGCTTTGGGTCACCCATTTCGTCACCCCGCTGCTGATCACGTTTATCCTCGTGCTTACGCGCGTGAGTGGGCTGGTGATGACCGCGCCTATTTCGGCACCAGCGATATTCCCGTTCGCGTACGCGCTTTTCTGGCGATTGCCCTGGCGGTGCTGGTGACGCCGCTGCAGACGGGCCAGGCGGTCACCATGCCGGCATCGGTCATTGACCTCAGCCTGATCATGGCGGCCGAGCTGGTTGTCGGCCTGGTCCTTGGTCTTGGCATCACGCTGCTGTTCAGCGGCATTCAGATCGCCGGGCAAGTCATCAGTCAGGTCGCGGGAGTGCAACTGGCCGACGTGATCAATCCTACTTTCGAGTCCAGCGTTCCGATCTTTTCGCAGATCCTGTTTTACGTCGCACTGGCGGTATTCGTCGTCACCGGTGGCCATCGGCAAGTCATGGAAGCACTGCTGGATACATTTGACTCGATGCCCCCGGGAAAAGTGATCGTGTCCGACACGCTGGTCGAGGCGTTTACCAGGCTGTTTACGCAAAGCTTTGTGCTCGGCATCCGCGCGGCGGCCCCCACCATGACGGCACTCTTGCTCGCCACCTTGGTGCTGGCGCTGTTGAGTCGTACATTACCGCAACTGAACTTGATGGCCGTGGGTTTCGGATTCAGCTCGCTCGTGACGCTTGGCACGCTCTCGGTGTCCCTTGGCATCGCCGCCTGGGCGTTTCAGGAGCAGACCGAGCCGGCGATTCAACTTCTACTCGACGCGCTGCACGTGCCCTAGTGCAGCCATCACGCTTTGCGTGATGATCGTCACGCGGAGCGTGACGCCAACTCTGCGCTCGTCACGCAAAGCGTGACGACGACATGCATGGCAGAACAAACCGGCGACAAGTCGCACGACGCCACGCCGCATCGCCGCCAGCAGGCGCGCGAGGAGGGACAGGCCGCGCAGAGCCAGGATCTGGCCTCGGCGCTATTGCTTCTTGGATCGCTGTTGGTGCTGATGTTCGCCGGTGCGAACCTGGTTGAATTCGCGGGACGACTGCTGGCCAGCCACCTTGGCGGCGATGCGTGGCTGTCGGCCGACCGCGACTTCGCGATCGTGCGGTTGACCGATACGATGCGCGGACTGGCTGGAGCCATCGCTCCGATTCTTGGCTTCGCGGTGCTCTTGGGGGTGGGTGTCCACCTAATGCAGGTCGGGTTCATGGTCGTGCCCAACAAACTCGCGCCCGACTTCTCCCAGATCAACCCGCTCAGCGGCTTCCGTCGCATCTTTTCTCTAACGGGGACGGTACGGCTTGGTTTCGGCATCTTCAAGATCGCCGTCGTCGGAGCCGTGGCCTTCGTTTCGCTCTATCACCGGCGCGAAGAACTTCTAGGGATCGCACTCCTTGAGGTCCCGCAGATTGCAATGTTCACTTGGAGCATTTGTCTGTGGACGAGCCTGAAAATCGGTCTGGCGCTACTGGTCCTGGGAATTCTCGACTACGGCTACCAATGGTGGAACCACGAGCAGGACCTGCGGATGACGCAGCAGGAAGTGCGCGAGGAGATGCGCAACCTGCAAGGGGATCCGCAAGTCATCGCCCGACGCAAACAAGTGCAGCGGCAACTTTCCATGCAGCGGCTTTCGAGCAGCGTGCCCAAAGCCGATGTGGTGATCACCAATCCCACCGAGTTGGCCATCGCGGTGCAATACGAACCGGAAACGATGAACGCACCGATCGTGGTCGCCAAAGGCGCGGGAATCTTGGCGGCACGGATCCGCAAGCTGGCTCTCGAAAACGGAATCCCCATCATCGAAAAGAAACCGCTCGCCCAGGCCCTCTACAAGGACGTGGACTTGAACCAACCGATCCCCGACCAACTCTACGCCGCCGTCGCAGAAATCCTGGCTTACGTGTATCAACTCAAGGGAAAGCGCGTGCCGGGGAATCGTTGAATTCTTTGTTAACCTGTTATCACAGCCGCTTTACAGCCCCAACCCATCGCATATAATCTGGCTCATCCTGCCCGTCGGTTTCGGCGGGTTTTTTGTTTTTCGGGAGAAAGACTGTTGCAGCCCGTATGGCTGGCGCGAACTCACCCACAACCGGCAAAGTGGCTGACGAGAAGCTGCTGATTCTCGATTTCGGCTCGCAATACGCGCAGCTCATCGCCCGGCGTGTGCGGGAACAGCACACGTACTGCGAGATCGTTCGCCACACGATTTCGGCCGAGCGCGTCCGCGAAGTTGCTCCGCGCGGAATCATTCTCTCCGGCGGACCGGCGAGCGTGTACGAAACCGGCGCGCCCAAGTGCGATCCAGAACTCTTCCATCTCGGCATGCCCGTGCTCGGCATCTGCTATG
>SXHT01000105.1 GCA_005773095.1 Planctomycetaceae bacterium | reverse complement strand
TAGCCGATACGACGAAGCGCTCGACTGGGGGCTGGCGCGTTGCGAGGCGCAATGGGGCGCAACGGTGCTGGTCAGCCCACGATTTGAGTTTGTCGCAACCGATTACTACGAGCCGACGATGGGGCCGGGGATCCGCAAGTGCTTTTGGGCGTTTGAATGTCTGGCCGATCCGGGTACTTTGGCGGATTGGAAACAGCTTTCCAACGAGTGGGAGGCCGAGTATGCTCGCTCGCATCGACATGCCGAGCCGCGACCACTGAATCTGGACCCCGGCTATCTGACGCTGGCCAAGCTGGTGCTCGCTTCGACCAAGGACCACACGCACCGGATTTATCTGCGGCGTGGCATTTTCGCGGAGATTACACTGTTTTACCGGCGGCAACGCTGGGAGCATCATGCGTGGACGTTTCCCGATTACCGCCGCGAGGATTATCAGAAGTTCTTCAGCGAATGTCGCGAGTATTACCACCGGCGGCTGCGCGGAACCGAGCCGCACGGAACCTACCGCGAGGAGCTTTGATGGCGATGCCGATCGCGATCCGCCGCGCGAAGCCCAGGGACGGCCGTCCCTGGGCTTGGGGTGACGCAGTATGAGCGGCTTCATTCTCTCGACGACGTTGCCGAGCTTCGCAATCGCGTTGCTCATCGGATTCGTGATTCGCAAACTGGCCCCGCGATTCGGACTCATCGATCAACCCGGCCATCGAAAAGTCCACATCACGCCCATTCCACTTGGCGGCGGATTGGCGATTTGGGCAGGGGTTGTGCTGCCGCTCGGCATTGGGTTGATTTTGCTGCGGATTGGTTCCCTTGACGAGATTGCGGCGATGCTGCCGCGCGCGGATGACGTCCGCCATCTGTTGCAGGTACACGCCGCGGGATTGAGTCAGCAGTCCGGCAATCTCGTGTTTCTGCTGGGTTGCGGAACGCTGCTTTTGCTGCTGGGACTGGTGGATGACCGGCGTGGACTCGATTGGCGGTTAAGAGTCGTCGTGCAATCTGCAGTCGCAGCGGCCGTCGTCTTCGGGAAGGGTTGGAATCTGACCGTCTTCGTGGACCTGCCGTTACTCACGAATTTGATCAGTCTGTTCTGGATCGTGGGACTCGTGAATTCGTTCAACATGCTCGACAATATGGACGGGCTTTCCGCCGGCGTGGCCGCAATTGCAGCTGCAATCTTCGCCGCGGTGCTGCTTGTCGCGCCCGATCCTGAGAACAATGGACCGCAATTCTTTGTCGCCGGATTCTTGTTGGTGCTGGTCGGATCGCTGGTCGGCTTTCTGTGGCACAATCGCCCGCCGGCAAGGCTCTTCATGGGGGACGCGGGAAGTTACCTGGTCGGTTTTCTGATCGCCGTGACCACCATGCTGGCCACCTTCACCGGCGGCAGTCTTCCAAAGCACGCGATCCTCGCGCCGCTGTGCGTACTGGCGGTGCCGCTGTACGATACGATCAGCGTGGTCTGGATTCGGCTTCGCGCGGGCCGCAGCCCGTTCGAGGGAGACAAGAACCATTTCTCGCATCGGCTGGTCGAGCTTGGCCTGACCAAGACGCAGGCGGTGCTCACGATCTACCTGACGACGGCCGCCTGCGGCTTAAGCGCACTTGTGCTGCACGAGGTCAATACGGCTGGTGCGGTGACGATCGTGCTGTCGATCGCCTGCCTGCTGGCGGTAATCGCGATTCTGGAGTCGACGGCGAGTAAGAAAACTGGCAACCCGGAACGCGTGATGCGGAACCTGGGATCGGCCAGGTCGCGGAAAGACGGCAAGCGATGAAACATCGAAGAGCGCGGCGTCAAGCAAGCCAACCGAACGAGCGATTCTCTCCCACTTCCGAGCTGCGAGCCCCGAGCCCCGAGTGCCAGGTTCCCAGCTCCGAGTTTCTCAAGCGTTGCGAGCTTCCGCTTCGCCCCTGGCTGCTGGCGGCAATGACGGCTCTCTTTGTCGCGCGGCCGCTGGTACCGAGTGAGGGTGTCGCATGGCTAGGCGACGGCCAACCGTTTTGCATGTTGTGGCTGCTCGCAGCACTCGGTACAACACTGGCCGCGATCAAAGCGGGTGGGCTTCCGCGAGGATTCGGCTGGCTGGAATTGCTCGTCGGTCTGTTCATTGTGCTGCACTCGCTGGCTGCCTTGCGCGGCGCGTCGATCGGCAATTCGCGGCCGGCGATCAACATGCTCTGGGAAGGCATGGCGATGGCGGTCAGTTTCTTGCTCGTGCGTCAACTGGTGCGCACGGCCCGTGAATCCCGAGCACTGGTGGTGGTGATGATCGCACTGGCCGCCGTTTTGTCCGCATACGGGCTCTACCAGGTATTCGTTGGCATGCCCGCCGACCGCGCCGATTACGCTCGAGATCCCGAAGGCGTATTGCGAGCCGCCGGTCAGTGGTATCCGCGAGGCTCGCAGGAACGCGCCGCATTTGAGAACCGCTTGAACAGCAGCGAGCCCCTGGCCACGTTCGCCCTAACCAATTCGCTGGGGGGTTATCTGGCGACGTGGCTGGTGATCTCTTTGGGAATAGCGCTGCGCCTCGGTTCAACCGGGCTCACCCACAGCAAGCGGCTCTTCAGCCGGGTGCCAATCGCGGCGATACTGGCCTTGGTCAGCAGTTGCTTGTTGCTGACCAAGAGCCGCAGTGCGTATGTCGCGTGCGCCGTTGGGGTGGTGGCCATCCTGGCGGCAGCGCTGCCCGGACGAGCAGCACGATATTGGAAGCCGATGCTTGGCGGTCTTGTGCTGATGGTTGCGATTGCCGGGCTTGCCTTTACGGCCGGTGGTCTGGACTCACAAATAGTCACCGAAGCGGGAAAATCGCTGGGCTATCGCCTGCAGTATTGGCAATCGACAACGGCCATGATTGGCGATCGGCCCCTGTTGGGTGTTGGGCCGGGCAACTTTCAAGATTTCTACACGCGCTACAAACTGCCGGCAGCCAGCGAAGAAATTCGCGAGCCCCACAATTGGATTTTTGAGATCGCAGCCACAGCAGGACTACCCGCGCTTGTGGCGTTCTGCCTGGTCATCGGCGTGGCCTGCTCGACGTTGATGCGCGCTAAGTCGCCAGTGGCTGAAGCAATGCCGGCTCTCCCCGTGAGCGATTGGTCGGTCTTCGGCGGCGCGGGATTGGGATTTGTGGTGGCGCTCATCGCCGGGCCGATTGCGGGCCTGCCGCTGGGGTTTGAAAAACTTGCCGGCGGTCTGCTGGTCGGAGGCGCGGCAGTTCTTGCGCTGCGGAGTTGGGTCCATGATGGCGCCATGTCTCCGTCGCTGCCCACGATCGGGATGGCGGTGCTGCTGGTCCATTTGTTGGCGGCGGGCGGCATCATGTATCCTGCCGTGGCGGGCTCGTTTTGGTTGCTCCTTGGACTGGGCCTGAATCTTGCCCAGCCACCAAGACCGCTGCCGGGCAAGCGGGCGTCCGTGGTGGCCTGTGTCGTCTGCGCCGCGATTGCGGTTTCTCAATACCTGACCGGTTACGCGCCGGTCCTTCGCTCTCAAGGCGCACTCATGGAGGCCGAAAACTCCGCGAAGGATCCCCTGCTTCAAGAACAGGCTCTGATGTTGGCGGCCGAGGCTGATCGATTCGCCGCGGAACCCTGGCATTCACTCGCCGCGCTCAAGCTCAGGATCTGGCGCGAGCATCAAGGGGAGCGCGCCTTGGAACAATTTGGGCGCGCCAGCGCGCAATTTCTGACGCTCAAGCCGCATTCGAGTTCGGCTTTTCGCTCGGTCGGCAACGACTGGCGGCAAGTGTTTGAGAAGACCCATGCGTCGAAACATGCCGAGGCAGCGGTCGCGCATCTCTCTCGGGCGGTTGACCTGTATCCGAACCATGCCTCGGTCCGGGCTGATTTGGCGTTGGCCCTGGCGGATGCACGGCGAGAAGAGGCGTCACGGCGCGAGGCGGCCAAGGCCTTGGAGCTGGATGCCGCGACTCCGCACGCCGACAAGCGATTGCCGGACGATCTTCGCGAAGAAATGGCAACCATCGTCGCCTTCGACAGCCCCGGCTCGCGTTGACTCTGGGAAGAAATTTCACCTACAATTAGAATTGATCGTCGCGCTCGATTCCGCGGTTGGCTGAATTCTTGGGTCGGAACTGTTTATGCGTGCATTTCTGGTCGCCGCTGTTTCGCTCGTGCTGGGCGCATCATCAGGCATGGGTATTTCTTTGGCCCGCTATGGTTCGTCCACCAGCGCCGATGCGCTCCGCGCGCCGGCGTCGTCCGACGAATCGCCCCCCACCGCTTTTTCGTCGGCAGCAGTCGCCAAAGTGTCCGTGGACCAGGACGAATTTGATTTTGGCGCGGTCGAGAACGGTTCCAGTTTGAGTCATAAGTTTCGGATTACCAACGTGGGCTCCGCGCCACTGACGTTGAACGCCGGCGGCACCACGTGCCAGAAGTGCACGATCGCCGAGATCAGCAAAGATACGCTCGCGCCTGGCGACACTGTCGAGGTTGACGTGCAGTACCATGCCGCAGGTTCCACACCCAAATTCCGCCAATCGGCGACGATCTTGACGAATGATCCCCAGCGACCGCGCGTGGAGTTGTCTGTTACAGGCAGCATCACATCGATCTTCGAGCTGAAGCCGCAGCAGTTGGTGTTCAGCAAGCTGTCGGTACACGAGGCGCGTACGCTTGGCGCCCGGCTGCTGAACCATATCACCGATTCGGTGAATGTTGTCAGGCACGAGTGGAGTGATAGGACGACGGAGAAGTTCGTCGAAGTGCAGTTCATGCCATTGGACGCCAAGGCGCTTCAAGAAGAAGGCGCCAAGAGCGGACAGCTCGTGTCGGTGACGATTCAACCAGGCTTGCCGCTGGGCACGTTCAGACAAAGGCTGAAGTTAATCACCGATCTGCCCGATAATCGTGCCGTGGAATTAGAAGTGTCGGCCACGATCACCAGCGATATCTCGTTCGTCGGTGGAGGTTGGAAAGACGAAGAAGGCTTTCTGCGCATCGGATCGGTGACTCGTGAGGATGGGGCCCGGCGAACCGTGCTGGTGCTAATTCATGGGCCGTTCCGCGACGATGTGCAACTCACCGTCGGGGAAATCTTGCCCAGCTTTTTGAAAGTCACCATCGGTGAGAAATCGACCATTAACAACGGCGCGGTGGTGCAATATCCGCTGACGATCGAGATTCCACCCGGCAGCCCCAGTGTGAATCATTTGGGATCCAAGCTCGGCAACCTCGCGCGCGTCACGTTGGAAACGACTCACCCCGATGCCAGGCAGGTGAGATTGCCGGTGCGGTTCGCGGTGGAAGATTGAACTTTTTTTGCGCAACCGAATTACCAGGCGGAGCCAGGACTGGGCGACACGCAGTACGCAAGGACGGAACCGTATGCACGAGTCTTCCATGCGAGGCAATATTCTAATCGGGGTCAGTCTGTACGCCGTTGCGTTGGTCGTAGCGGCTGGCTGTCCGACCGCCAAGGAGCGAACGTCAAGCGAAGTCCCCGTTGCCAGGCTGGTTCCCACAGCGATCGAGGCCCCGGTGCCCGCGCCTGCGCCGCATTCGCTGCGGGAGAAAAACGGCGTTTTCGCAAAAACTCCGCCATCCGAACCGGCTCCCGCCCAGCGCAGCCCATCCAGCGAAGCCAGGTTTGATCCCGTGAAGGTCAACGGCGAATACTTCGTCGGCTGGCCGAAGCCCAAGCTGGCGATCCTCATCAGCGGCCGGCAGGATGGCTATCTGGAGCCGTGCGGCTGCGCGGGGCTGGAGAACCAGAAAGGGGGCCTTGCTCGGCGGCATGCGTTGATTGAACAGCTCAAGGAAGCAGGATGGCCGTTGGTGCCTCTGGATGTCGGTAATCTGGTGCGGCGATTTGGGAAGCAATCCGAAGTGCAATTTGCCATTTCCGCCGAAGCACTGAAGATCATGGGCTACCGTGCCGCCGGCTTTGGCCCGGACGATCTTCGGCTGTCCGCGGGCGAGGTGGCGGCGGCGGTTGCCGGTCCCGACGTGGGCCGATCGCTGTTTGTTTCGGCCAACGCAAGTCTTTTCGACCTCACTCCCAAGGTGCAAATCATCGAGAAGAACGGCGTCAAGGTCGGCGTCACCGCGATATTGGGCGACACCTATCGAGAGCAAATCAATAACACCGAGATCGAATTTACCCCCCCGGCCAACGCACTTTCCAAGGTTGCCAGCAAACTGGCCAAATGCGACGTCCGCATTTTGCTGGCCCACGCCACGGTCGACGAATCGATCGAGCTGGCAAAGCAATTCCCCGATTTCGACTTCGTCGTCTCGGCCGACGGCGGCGACGAACCGCCCAACATTGCCAAACCCATCGAAGGCGCCAAGGCAATGCTCATCGAAGTCGGGCACAAGGGCATGTACTGCGTCGTGCTGGGACTCTACGACGATGAAAAAGAACCGGTTCGCTACCAGCGGGTGGCGCTTGATTCGCGATTTCCAAGCTCGCCCAGGATGAAACAGCTCATGGCCACTTACCAGGAACAACTTCAGGACCTCGGCTGGTCGGGCCTCGATCTGCGGTTTGTCGCGCATCCGAGCACGAGAGAAGGTGTGCCGAGGTCAGGTGCTTTTGTCGGTGCCGAGTCGTGCAAGGAATGTCACTCGAAGGCCTGGGAGGTTTGGAGCCAATCGCCCCATTATCACGCCACCGACTCGCTCGAGCACGCCGATCCGCCCCGGCAGTTTGATGCCGAGTGCATCAGTTGCCACGCGACGGGCTGGAATCCGCAAGAGTATTTCCCCTATGCGACCGGCTATGACAGCCTGAAGAACACACCCCATCTGGCGGGCAATCAGTGCGAGAACTGCCATGGTCCCGGCGGCGCCCATGTGGCGGCGGAAACGGGCGACGATGCCGCATTGCGCGACGCGGAACGCCAGTTCATGAAGCTGCCGTATCAAGACGCCGCCGAGTCCTGCCGGAAGTGCCACGATCTAGACAACAGCCCTGAGTTCAATTTCGAGGAATACTGGCCGCAGGTGGAACACATCGGGAAAGATTGACCAGCGGGTCTTTCGAACCATGCTTGTCGCAATTTGCATTACCTGCCGGCGATTGGCAGTGCGGCTGCTTTTTAATTCGTGACTTGGTGTGGCTGCTTTCACATGCACTCAGTAACGCCGGCCACGATGGCGTCCAGCAAGGAGTCGTCCAGCTCCCCCGCAGGCGTGATTCCGACAAACTTGCCCCCGCTGATATACCACCCCTGGCCACAAGGCTCACACCGCTCGATTCGTACCCGCATTTTGCACTTCTTATCGGTCGCGATGGGTATCGTGACGTCCACTTCGCGTAGCGGTAATTCCAAGTTGTGCAGCAATCCGATACTCGAAACGCACATGTCACGAGTAAATCCCGAGTAGGAGCGGCCATCCAGCTCGATCGAAACAAGTCGGAAAAAAGGTATGCGGATTCTCGATCTGGGGTCCTTTTTTGTCGCTGCCTCGGCCTGGATCAGCAGTTGCTGAATCGAATCCTGGGCCGGCGCGCCGTCGTGTGCATTGGCTGGCATGGGCTTACTCTACGTATCGCCGGTATCGCTTGACCTGGCTGATCTCCCGGAAAAATGTAGCCTGCCGGGTAGGAGCCGTTGTTTTCTCCGGGGTGCGATTCGTCGGAGTCGCGAACTTTGTTGCACGCAAATTCGCTACCATCTCTCCAACCGCGCGCTGCGACGCTGCGCTACCCTGAAATCGAGGCTTGGGGCAGATTCTTGAGGCCTTTTTGGAGGAGTCAAGATTGCTCCGTGAACTAGGTTTTACCAAGGGCTTCTCCTTGGGCCGCTTATCTCGTCTTATCTCGTCTTATCTCGTCTTATCTCGTCTTATCTCGTCTTATCTCGTCTTATCTCGTCTTATCTCGTCTTATCTCGTCTT
>SXHT01000104.1 GCA_005773095.1 Planctomycetaceae bacterium | reverse complement strand
GGCGCCCTCCGCGTCGATGCGCTCCGCAACCTCGCAGCGGCGCTGGCGAGGCACAAGCACCGGCGGCTTTTCGAGAAACAGATTGTAAAGATCACGGCGGAAGTGCCGTCCAATCTCCAGCACATCGCGGAAGCCTGCCGTGGTTATCAATCCCAGCCTGGCTATCTTGCCTTCGAGGATCGCATTGGTTGCCACCGTGGTTGCGTGGACGATCTCGCGAAGCGCGTCGTCAAAGTCCGCACGCAATGCGCGTTTTAACGCTATCATGAATCCGATGGATGGGTCGGCCGGCGTGGTCAGCAGCTTGGTGCTCCAGACCTCTCCTTGATCCCCAATGACACAGACGTCCGTAAACGTTCCACCGATATCGATGCCCATTCGCATAATCCAGATCGTACCGATGGGCACCTGAATGTTAATAGGGAAAACATGCGATTTATAGGAAATACGTGACATGCGGTACCCGTGGCAACTTCTCAATCGGCTGGCCGAACGATTTGAGCTCTATCAGGTCGACGAAGCCCATGCCGACCTCGACTGCCTGCTCGACGTTATTGCGCAAGGTTCGCGATTGATTGACCTTCGCAAGCTACGCTGCGCTCAAGTGATTAGCTTCTGCATGCGCGGAGCACTGGCGGCCAATGCTCCTTCCAGCGAGTTATTGAGCGACCATATCCGGACACTCAGCCATCTCGCCCGCCTGTCGACCTGGTTGGCCGCGCGCACACTAATGCACGGCTATCTCGATGGACTTTTCGCGATGATCCGCGCTGAGCGGCGCACGGACGTCCAAAGACTCGTTCAGCAGATTCGCAAGGACCTGCGCCACAATCTGGAGTCACCCCGCACGCTGCGGCAGTACGCTGAAATCAGCGGTCTAAGCGTTGCTCATTTGTCACGATCTTTCACGGTCGTGGTTGGATTGCCGTTTCGGAAAGAGTTGCGACGGGTTCGCCTGGCTGAAGCACGCCGATTGCTGGCGACGACCTTGCTGAAGATAAACGTTGTCGCACGACGAGTGGGTCTCCGAGATCCATCGCAATTCATTGCGGCTTTTCGCAGGGACGTTGGCGTTACGCCAAATCAATTTCGCCATCGTATTGCTCGGCGGACAAGCCTGGCCGCACTGCCCAAAATAAGCGCACGCCACCCTACCGTTCAATAAAGCTACCCATCCATTGCCATCCTGCGCACTTGAAGCAGCGATTCCAGCCTGCGCAGATCACACAAGTGCCCTTGAGCCACTTCAGCCCAATCGCTACACTCCCCGCCCAATTTCGGCTGATTGTTTTCTTCTCGCCGGAGCGTTCCCATGCGCTGGCTCATTGCACTCTTGCTCTCGATCTGCTCGCTCGTTCGCGATTCGGCTCTCGCCGATGAGTTTCCGTATCGGGCAGCCATCAAGACAGCAGATACCCAGGTTCGAAGCGGGCCGGGGAAGAATTTCTACGCCACCGACAAGCTCGACGAAGGCGCGACGGTGGAAGTGTACCGCCACGACCCAGGCGGCTGGGCCGCGATTCGACCCCCTGATGGCAGCTTCAGTTGGGTCAAGGCGCGCTACCTGCAGCAGAACGAAACCTGCCCCTGTGTCGCCACGGTGAACTCGCAAGGAGTGGTGGCGCGTGTCGGAAGTTCCGTGACGGAAGCTCGCGATGTGATTCAAGTGCATCTGGACCACGGCGAGGCGGTGGAACTTGTCGATGGCGACGAAGCGAAGCCCGGCTCGTGGCGGAAGATCGCGCCACCGTCCGGGGAATTTCGCTGGGTGCCGATGGATGCGATCGAACGATCGAGTGAACCAGCACTGCTCGCCGACAGCGAAGGGGATCACCATCCTTTCCACCAAGAGCCCAAGGATTTTCAGCGTGCCGGGTTTGACGAAGAAGCGGACCCCACGCTGACTCCGCCCCTCGACGACAGCCCGCCGCGGCGTCGGCGGTTATCGCATGCGGCACTCCAGCAGGAGATCGTCGATATCGATCTGGAGTTGTCCACGAGAGCGGCGGAAGACGTTACCACCTGGCAGTTCGACGACCTGCACCAGCGCGCCGAACGAGCGCTCGAAGGCGCCCCCACGGCGCTCGACCGGGCAGCCGTGCGTGAAGTGATGGCCAAGCTCGATCGGTTTGACAAGATTTTCGACGGGCACGCCGACGTGCAGCTGGCCCAGTCAAGGGTCCCTCGTGCCGAGCAACTTGCCTCGGAGCAGGCGGACACGCCTTTCGCGGCAATCGACGGCTCGCGATTCGACGGCGTGGGACGACTGGCGCAGGTTGTCTCCAAGCAGCCCAACTCACCCAAGTACGCGTTGGTCGACCCGGCAGGCAAGGTGCAGTACTATCTCAATCCCGCGCCCGGCGTCAACCTGAGACCATTCTTGAACAAAGAGGTGGGTGTCAACGGCACGCGAAGCGCCATCGCGGCGAAGAAACGCCAGGTGCTCAGCGCTCAGCGGATCACCGAACTGCCGGGAAAGTCATCGCGATTCTGAGCAGCAGTTGTTATTGTCTAGCTTGTGCTGTTGGCAATCGTCCCCTGGGTTTTGAACGGCTACGGTAGCGTATTCGTTCCTATCAGCAAGCTTATGATTCACTGTGCCGCCACCGGTTTGGTCTACCGCAACCCGAAACCGCACCTGAAGGCCATTCACGCCTGGCATCCGTCGATTGTCCGGCGTGACGACGGCACGCTCTTGGCCAGCTTCGATCTCGGCGAGGCGATCGAAAGCCTCGACTATGGAACGGTCCTGTCACGTTCGCGCGATGAAGGCCAAACTTGGGACGCACCTCTTCGCTGGTTCAACGATCCGGCGCCACGCCGCTGCACCCATTCGGTGCGCCTTGGCCAAATGCGCGACGGCACGCTCGTCGGCCTGGGCGGAAGGTTCTATCGCGATGATCCCGAGCTTGGGCTGACCAATCGCACCAACCTGGGATACGTGCCCATGGACCTGATCCTGTTGCGGAGCCTCGATGGCGGGGGAACGTGGGACGGGCCCGCCAATCTTCAACCACCGCTCGTCGGGCCGAGTTTCGAGATTTGCCATCGGATAATTGAGTTAAGCGACGGCCGCTGGCTCGCACCGATGGGCACTTGGAAAGGTTGGGATGGCTCGGCCCCCAACGGCATGCAGGCGATTGCCCTGGTATCTTGCGATCGCGGCGCGACCTGGCCGGAATGGATCAGCGTCGTCAATCAATACGACCAAGGCGTCGTCTCGTGGGAGCAGGGGCTGACGCAACTTCCCGATGGGCGTTTGTTGGCCGTGGTCTGGTGCTTCGACGAAATGCATGGCAAGAGCCTGCCCAATCGCTACGCCATTTCCAACGATGGTCGCAGATTCAGCCCGCCGCGGGAAAACGGCATCCAAGGCGAGACTTCCAAGCTGCTGGCATTGGCCGATGGCCGAGTTGTGTGCATGGTTCGCCGGCTCGACAAACCGGGCCTATGGGCGAACCTGGTTCACATCGAAGGCGAAAACTGGATCAACGTCGCCGAAGCGCAGGTGTGGAACGGGCCCACCTCGGGTCTGTTCGGAAAACAAGGCGCCTGCGATGAGCTGAGCGCCTTGAAACTCGGCTTTCCCAGCATGGTGCAGATGTCGGGTGGCGACGTCTTCGCCGTGTTCTGGTGCCTGGAGGATTGCATGCACGTCATCCGCTGGGCGAGGTTGGCGATTAAGTGACTCGTACCGCCTGGCTCATAATCCGCGGGGCGGGGACTGGCTCATTCTCCCGGCGAAATTGCCAGAGGTGTGGCGAGTGACGCACCGGCAAACCAAAGAGCCGGCAACCGATAGGCCCCACCTAAACCACCGCGCCACTTCTCGACTCCACATTTCTTCTAGATCAATCCGTTTTTCATAAAATACCCTTTGGCTTGTTCAGCCTGTTCAGCGGTGAGCGCGGATGAAGGAAAACGCTCTCGCCACGAGGCGAATAAACCTTTGCAGACAAGGCCCACCCGCAGGGAATTCCAACCGCCGATGCCGGACAGGGCCGCGAGCATGGGCTCCTCACGGTTGCGGACGATGGCCAATGCCTCATCTCGGCGCCCGCCCGACAGGTGGCGATAGAACGCCAGCGGGGTTGCCGGATCGATCATGCCATAACCCGACGCAAAGGCCTGGGCCCCAAAATCGTATCCCCACAAAAACGACATCATCGACCCGCCGGTAATCGGTACAAAGTGGGACCCATGCTCTCGAATGGTCTCCAGATAGGCTCGATGCTCGTAGAAGTCGCCCGAGTCGTTTTTCATGCCGATGAATTGCGGCAAGTCAAGGATCCGCCGCAGCATTGCGTTGCTCAAGCCGGCGGTCACGCCGGGGATACTCAGGGTGTAGGCGAACAAGGGAAGCGGCGAGCCATCCGACACGTCCCGATAGTATTGGAAGACGGCCTCATCGCTCGGACGGCAGGGCCAGTTGCACTGGATATTCACGATGTCGGCGCCGCAGTCAGCGGCATGTTTCAAGTACCGGCGGCACTGGTGGACGGGCCAGTGGAAGTTCGTGGCCGCGATCAAGATGCACCGGCCGCGGGTAACCTGCCCCACCGTCCTGGTCAGGTCGAAGATCTCCTGATCGGTCAGGGAGGCATATCGAGACTGTCCATAGGTCAGCCAGACCATCGGGATTCCACTGTCGACAATCCAATGAAGCCAGCGCTGCGTAGAGTCCAGATCCAGCTCCTCGTTTTCGGCAAACGCCACCGTAATGGGCACCAAGGGTCCCTTGAGGCGTTCAATGACAGCTTGATAGTCGTTCATCGCCGCTTTGTCTTTCGCCCCTCCGGGAGAGCGAACTGCGCTGGCGTCGCCCGGCTGCGAGTTTTTCTCTACCGACTGACCCACCCTGCCAACGCCACTCGCAACTGCCGCGGCGCCAACACCCGTAACAAACTCTCGACGCGAGATGCTCATCACCAGAAATCCTCCAACACCGAAATGGTTCAAGGGGGCCTTGTTTTTGTCGTAGCGTACAAACTTCCCACTTTTTTATGGCCAAACCACCATGGTTGTCAATCGTTGCTTGCAATCCTCGCAGCCCTTGCCGTTTGGCAAGCTGTGTTCTGGTGCTTGTCCGAAAGTCAGAACTCAATTACGCGACGCTCGCGCGCGGACTGCTCTGCGGTCAGAATCGCCTGCACAACCATGCGTGATTCTTCCGGAGTAATGACGGTCGGCTTCGTTCCATTCTGAATACACTTCAGAAAGTAATCGAACTCTTCTTTAAGGTATCCCCGCCGTAAACCATGCACCTTGGGCCAGTAGGTCGATTGCGGAAAGCTCATCCCCTGCTTCGTGAGCAGCGTGTAGTGGCTACCCGAATTGTCAATATAAATCGCCCCCTCAGTCCCGATGATTTCCATCCGGGCATCAATGGCGAACGGCGCGTTTTCGGGAAGGCACCAGACGTTTTCGATGACGGCGATCGCATCGTTATCCAGCCGGAACATCCCCCAGCCGATGTCATCGTGCGGCAGGTGCGGACGGCTGTTGGACGTCATGGCGCACACGCTTTTCGGTTTGGCCCCCGTGAACCAGAGCATGAGATCCAAATCATGCACGCCATCGCCGAACATCGCGCTGATTTTATGTAGATGGCTTTCCGTGATCCATTTGGCGAGATTACGACGGGCATGCAGGCTGAGAATCTTTCCAAGTTTTCCCGCCGCGATCTCTTCCTTGGCAAGCGCATAAACCGTATCGAATCGGCAAACATGCCCGACCATGAATGCCTTGTCAGTCGTTTCAATCGCCTCAAGAATCCGATCGCACTCGGCGAGGTTGCCGGCCATCGGCTTTTCGAGAAAGACGTGTTTTCCCGCACGAATCGCCGCGAGTGTCGGCTCGGCATGATGGTCGACGTGCGTGACGATCGTCACCAGATCGATTTCCTGATCGGCGAGCAGGTCATGGTAGTCGGTGTACGTCTTGGGGATGCCATATTTGTTCGCAACCTCTTGGAGGCGGTCAGGACGCCGAGTGCAGACGGCGGTCACGTCGGCGAGGGGAAGTTGCTGCAGGGTCTCAACGTGGTGTTCGCCGAACCAGCCGAGTCCAATCACGCCACACCGAATTCGCTTCATGGAACAGCCTTCATCAATGAAAACAAACGTGGGGAGATTAAGTTCAGTCCAATCTATCAGAAACTGCGAAGTGGGGACCGATTTTCCTGCGCGCCAGATCGTGGAGAGGGACGAGGGCTCAGGGTCTTTTCGGCCCCATGGTAAAACGACCTTGTCAAACAGCAAACGGGGAGGCCGCCAGTGCGGTTCTCCCCGTCATGTGTCGGCAAATTGCCAGATTGCGGCGATCCGGACCGAACACCTACTTTTCGGTCGATCCGCCAGCCGCCGGTTCGTCCGCGGCCGCATCGTCGCCCGTTCCGGAAGCATCCGTACCCGCAGGCTCACTGGGAGCAGCCGACTCGCCGCTCGCCGGCGCACCAGCCGGAGTATCAGGTGCAGCGGCGGGCTTTGGCTTGGCCGGTTCGCAACCCATCGTTAGTCCCAAGCTGAGCAACAAGGCAAACAATCCAAATTTCTTCATCGTTCTTCCCTCTTTGCGTAAAACAAAGTAATGGTATGGGACTTACGGGACAATCCCGGCGCCCATAAGGAAGAGGCCGCAAGCGGTCCGAATATTCCCTCCGCGAAGGAGTTGAGGGAAAACCGGCACAGTCACCGTTCACGGGCCGGGGACTGGCTCATTTTCCCGGCGAAATCGAGAGAAGTGCGAGGGGCATCAATTTGTTAACCGATTGCCCAGCGTGGTTTCCGGGAAAATGTGCCCCCTCGCTTTGCCTGCCTGGAAGGCCGGTTTTGGCCAGTTGCTCGATTATTCGTCGTGAGGACTGGTCGGTCGGTCGGCCTCGGCGTCCCGTTCGTCTTCCGCTTCTTCGGCCGCAGACGACGCTCGATCACGAAACTCGGGTCGACGACGTTCTTCGCGCGACCGATCTTCAGCGTAGCGGTCTTCTGGAACTTCTCGTTCGTCCTGGGCCGTGTCCCCACGCCGTCTCCGGCTGCGGAAGTCGTCCGAAGTATCTTCGGCAGGACTGCTCGATGGAGGACGCTTTGGCCGCGCCGGCTCTTCGCAGCCCACGAGCGATCCGCCAAGCAACAACAAACTCATACCCAGAAACAAGTTACGCATGGCTCCATCCTTCCTTCCTGGCTGGGAATGCCCCATCGATCCGCGTCATCAATCCAACATGCCACCACGACGACGCGGGTGGGTAGGATTCTAACCGCCATCCCCTATACTGGCGATAGCGATCTGTGACACTAATCCTAGGAGGAACCGTACCTGGGACTTCCTGGGATCTATGCTCTTGATGTTTTGCTTTCACGGCTTTCGAATTTCGCTGCGGGGAATAAATCTCCCAGTTGCCGACTCTCAATAACCGGGGCACGGTTTGGTCATGGCACTTAATCCCACCCCGATGGAGCAACGTGGACCCACAATAACACCGCCTACGCCAGGCGCGCGGAGTGGGTTCGCCCAGTTGGTCGAGGAGCATCACGGTGACCTTTACCGGTACGCGTACCGGCTTTCGGGCACTGCAGCGGATGCTGAAGATCTGACTCAACAGGTCTTACTCGTCGCCTGGCAAAAGCTCGATCAGGTGCGCGATCAGCAAAGCGTGCGGGGCTGGCTGTTCACGGTGTTACGGAACTGTTACCTCCGCGGCAAGCTGCGACCGACGCCGCTTGCTGCATCGGGGTTGTCGATCGACCTGGAAGAGCTGCCGGAAGTCGTCGGCGATGACGATCTCGACCGCGAGCAGCTTCAGGCTGCGGTGAACGAACTGCCGGACGAGTTCAAGTTGGTGGTACTGATGTTTTATTTTGAGGATTGCTCGTATCGCGAGATTGCCAGGCAGTTGGAGGTGCCCATCGGTACCGTGATGAGTCGGCTCTCCCGGGCGAAAGGTCATTTGCGAAGCAGACTGTTGGCGAAACTGAAGCGGGGATCGGACGTTGATTTCGGTGCAGTTCATCCTTTACGCGGCCTGCCCCTGCCGCCCAAAAGCGGATCTTCAACCCGTGAATCCGATGCCCGACCTCAACGGGTAAGGTGAGATCGATGGAAGGCAATCAGGGCCTAACTCCGGCAGTCCGTGAAGGAATTGATGCCTGCCGTGTCGGCCACGATGATTTGCGATTGCCCGACCTGGCTGAAGCTGCCCGCGCGGTGATGGAAAACGATACCGTGGCAAGTCACTTCGAGCAGGTTCAGCTTTGTGATGCGCGGATTCTTGGCGCGATCACCGATGTGACCGTGCCCGAAGGGCTTGCGACTAGATTGCTTGCTCGCCTTCAATCCGCGCAGTCGAATGCGGTTGAAGCCCAGTCCACTGTTGCACTCCCTGAGCCGTCGTCGCCCCATCCAGTCCCTTCGAATCGACGGCGTCGCATGGGCTGGTCGATGGCGTTGGCGGCGAGCTTGCTGTTGGCCACGTCCTTGATCGCCTACTGGTCATGGCGGCCGGCAGGACCTGTCGACGTCGTCACGCTGGCCGAAGTCTGGCAAGGTCGGCTTTCAAGCCATTGGCTGCCGATGACAAAGGCGCCCAAATCACCTCCCCCCTTCAGACTGGCGATCGCGCCAAACGGCTGGCAGCCCGTCGCGCCTTATTTGGGCTATCGGGCGGTTGCTTACCATGTCTCCACACCGCAGGGCGGGCGCGCGATCTTATTTGTCGTTAGCGTATCGCCGGATAAACAGCTGCCGAAATTTCCTCCGCGAACGCCGCAGTTTTCCTCGGGTGGTCGGGCGGTCGCTGTGTGGCTCACGGGCAAGCAGATGTGCATGCTCGTCGTCGACGGCGATGAGCGGGCCTACCGCGCACTCATCGGCGCGGGTCAGGTGCCGCTTGCATAGGTCCGGTGCAACCGTTCACGGGCGAAGAGAGGGGTACAGTCGCATCTCCCCGGGAACTACGTCGGGCAATCATCCATCCAACAGAACGATGCACCTCTTGCGAATTTGCCGGGAAAACGAGCCAGTCCCCGGCCCGTGAACGGCTGCGGTCCGACTGTTTCGCTTGATTGATGGCAGCTTGTTGCTTGCTAGCACCGTTGATGCGTGTCCGTCGAGACCGTAAGAAAGACGGGCCAAGGCAAGATTCTCGCTCATCCCAAAATCCGTTCGCTGCCGAAGCCAGAATGGGGGCTGTGCTCGTTGGGCCGCCACGGCCAATCAGTTATCCGCTGTAGGGCCGGCTGTGCCGGCCGGCTTCGCGTGACTTTCCGATCCGCGGCCGGCAAAGCCGGCCCTACCAGGTTGCCGAATGTAAAACACTGATTGGCCCTGGTTGGGCCCCCCTGGCGAATGATTATTTCTGGCAAACGGATTGTTAAAGGGTGCTCCATGAAACGGCTATTGCTTTGTGCTGCTGCGTTGCTTGTCCTGTCGAACGTGATGCAAGCCCAGGACCGGGCGAAGACGGGGGGCACGCTGAGGCGTGATAGCACGATCTCAAAAACTGCCGTCTCTGTGCAGCCTCAACGAGAAGTCGTTCCGGAGCGAGTGACGCTCAGCGTCACTCAGACGCCGGAAATGTGGTTTTACGAGCAAGAACGGTCACGGTGGGAAGATCCCCAATCCGCCGTCCGCCGCACTGCCGAGCTCCGTGCTTCGCAACGAGCCCATCGCATCGCCAGCATGCGTTGGTATGGAATGTCGAACGCGCGGCCGGCTGCAAATGCCACTCCGGTGTGCGGAACGTATTCGCCCACTTGGGTGTCGTCGAATCCCTTCGATCGTAATCAATGGCGGCCGGGCTACGAAACCGCTTCCACGGTTATTCTGGTGCGGTAGAGGCCTTGCCGTCCTGCTGGGAATCACGAACGCCGCGGCAAGTGCGCAGGTAACCCTTCACGGGCCGGGGACTGGCTCATTTTACTGGCGAATTCGCGCAAGGTGCGTCGTTCGGTCAGGAGGTTGTCCAACGTGGCTCCCGGGAAAACGTGCCTGTCCCCTGTCTTGGCCCGTGAACGGTTACAGTGCGCAGCAACGCCCTGAATCGCCGGTCACTCACAACGTGATGACGGCAATTACTGCATCGCGTGCGCGGCCGGCTTCACGCCCTTCTTGAAGCCGTCGAATCCGAAGGGTGTCGGCTGGAATTCGCCGACGATCGCGACGTTGGCCTTTTCGGGAATCTGGTCTTCCATTCCCAGAGTCCAGTAGGCGGCGTTGACGATCAAGCGGCGTAAGCCCTCGCTCAACAGATCGGTCGCGGCACCCATCGTCGTGGTAAAAACACGGGCCTTGTTGCTTTTCTTGCCCGCGTAGCTCTTGGACCACGCGATGGGCATCATCGGGTCGTTCTGCTTGCCTTGGACCGCTGGATCGGTCGGCTTCATGCCAGCCACGACTTGCCCCAGAATGATCGGCTGGCTGTCGCCTGGAAGCGGCAACGTGACACCGTACACATCGGTCGGGCCAAAGATATCACCGTCCTTGATGCCGCGCACAATGGGATGGCTTTCCTGCCCTTTGGCGATCAAGCCACGAGTCGCCTGACTGCCATGAAGCCCGTGGTGGTTGATCCACGTTTCACCGAGCACCTGCCGGCCAAAGCCGCCGTCCCAGTCCTTGCCGTTCCATGTGTACCTGGCGAACTTGCTATTGCCGTCGAGATTGAACGCGTGCGTCGCAGTGCGTAACCCGATGATCGGCTTGCCCGACTCGACATAACTCACCACGTGCTCCATCTGGTCGTCCGGCAAATTGCGGAAGCGCAGCAGCATGATCGCCAGGTCCGCCCTGTCGAGGACTTCCAGACCGGGGATGTTTTGTCCATAGTTTGGGTCGATTTCACCGTTCGATGGATTGATCGGAAACAGCACGGTGCATTTAAATCCATGATGCCTTGCCAGGATTTTTCCTAACTGCGGCAGTCCTTCTTCCGAACGATATTCTTCATCGCCACTGACGAGCACAATGTGCTTGCCCTTGCCGGGCCCATCACCGCCTTCATAAACGACCCAAGGATCCTCAGCCATCACAGACGATGCAACGAACGGGCACAACGCGGCGAGCCAAAAAAAACGCATTGAGGTTGCCTTTCAGAACTTGATGCACCAACGAAACTTAATCTCGTCACCTGGGCCGAACTTCGGCCAGACGGTAATGGTAAGGCTAATCCAGCGACGGTCTCCTGAACAGCCATGGCCAGGCGGGCCGCAATCGTTTTGGTCCCCAAGCGGCAACCGTTCATTGCCAAAGAAAGGGGGGGCCGGCGCATTTTCCGGCTTCCGCGCTGGAAAACCAGGCGACAGGACGAAACGCCACTCCAGAACCCATCCATGGTTCAAACTGCGACGACTCCGATGCGCGAGGGGCTCGGGAGTCGGTTTCACCCACCCGCTTCCAGCACCCCAGGTGACGCACCTCAAAGCGCGGCCCGCAGCGGTGTGATGAGGGGTCGGACGAACGCCAACTCGCGAAGCAGGCGATTCCAAGCGCGCGCATTGCCAGGCGTCAGACGGCCGAGAACCCGTGGTGCCGCGGCGCCGGTCAGATGGGGCAGGTTCGCCGGAGCCTGGTCGATGTGCAGCATGGCCAGGATGGCGGCGCACGCGGCCGGTAGTGATGCGGACGAGATGCCGAGGGATGTTTCGTCGAGCACGCGAAGCTGAACAAGCTCGGCCTGCAGATCAGGAAGCAGATGCGGGGCGAGAAACAGCAGTTCATCGACCGCCATGGTTGCTCGTCCGCAGAGCGACACAGCGGAAGCACCCTCACCCCGGTTCTCTTCCAACGGGAGAGGGCGTGATGCAGCGGAAGGCGAACCAGAGATGCATGCTCGCAACCAGTCCACGATCTCTTGCTGGCTCTCGAGTTCGTAGGATTCGATTTGCATTGCGCCCGTTTCATCGCGAGAAGCGGGAAGGTAAATGGCGCGCGGAGACGGCCGGAGTGTGATGAGCAATCGAAATGCCTGCGCATGACGCAGCAGAAGCCACAGCGGAATTGCGTCGAGCGGACGGCCGTGGCCTTCTTGAACCATGTCACGGGCGGGGAAGGCGTCCACGATGTTCAGGCTGGTCATTTCGGCAAGTCGAGCGGCGTCACAGAGACTGAGGTAGCAGCCGTATTCGCTGGATGCCGGAGAAGTGCCGTCATCACGCCGGCTGTTCTTGGGGTCATGGCGAGCATCATGCGGAGCGTGTTGATTGCGCAGGCCAGGATCGGTAACGCCCGCCAACAGAACCTGCGGCCAAACGTCATATTCAATTTCCGCGAGTCTTTCGATCGCGGTGGCTTGAACTTCGGCAAGTTGCGCCGCGAGAAGTACGGCATCCGCCGGATGTACGCTCGCTTCCGGCCCGGCATCCGTCATCCCCTCACTCCCAGCCCGTCTTCCGCAACGGGGAGAGAGGAGACCGTCAGCAAGCCGGCGGTAGAGCGCCGTCGTTTCGCGAGGAACGGCTTCCACCACGTGGCTGGCCACCTCGAATCGTGCTTCCCAACCACGGCCCGTTGAGGCCACGATCGCCGCCGTGGTGGTTTCGCACAAATCATCCACCGCCACGCCTGCGAAGAATCGCCGCCGCTCCTGATCGCCGCGAAGTTTGAGCAGGCGCTGCATGGAATGTCGAATCCCCGAGCACGAATGACGAATGAATGTCGAATCACGAATGACCAATGACGAGGCCGCTCAGGTCGCGGACCATTCGCCATTTGGTCATTCGTGATTCATTCGTCATTCGTATTTCGCCACTCGTCATTACGCAAGCTACGCCGCCAGTTGCGCCACCGGCAACTCGCCCGTGATGCCGAAGATGAACTCCTCGAAAATTCGCTGGTCAAGCGCCGATGCGCTGTTGGCCTCGGGATGGAACTGCGTGCCAAAGGCCACCCAGTCGGTCGTGCTCTCGATGGCTTCGATGACGCCGTCCGGACAGCGGGCGGTGACGCGGAAGCCCGGGGCGACTTCGTCGATCGCCATGTGATGGAAGCTGTTGACGCGGATTTCGCCGTCACCGTATACGCGATCCATGATCGAGCCGGGCACGACTTCCAGGCCGTGGCGGTGGGCCGCGTCCATCAGATCTTTGTGGGGCAACGCCTTGGGTCTGTCTTCTGGGAGGTGCAACAACAGATTGCCCCCTTGCGAGACGTTCAGCAGTTGCATGCCCACGCCGATGCCGAAGACTGGCATTTGCCGCTTCGCGATCTGATCCATCAGCATGCGGTCGAAATCTTCGCGGCGCGTCTCAAGTGGCCGCACGCTGGGGTGCAGCATGAAGCCGTCCCGACGGGGATCGAGATCGGCGCCGCCGACCAGCACGAAACCGTCGAGCTCGTCGAGAAGCCGGCCAAGGTCCTTTTCGGCTTTCATGGGGGGCAGCACGATAGGAATCCCCCCGGCCTCAGCGATGGCGTCGTAGTAGCCGGCGGCGACATACGAAAAGGCGGGCGAGTCTTTCTTGGCACCCTTAAATTCGGCATTCAGTCCAATCAGGGGCTTGGAACGCATGATGGCACTCCCTTTCTTGACACGTCTTGTGTCGGAAACATGGGACGAGAAAAGCGAGGTCGCAAGGGGCTCCAGCACAGGCCTGATGGCCGCAGATCCAAGCGGGCAGAAGAGAGATCACGTGCAACCATCCCTGGTCTGCACGCGGCTGGCGTGAGTTGGCGAACCAAGAGCAAACGCGTCGATCGGCGTCGTCCTGATGCCGAACCATTCCAAAGGCTTCTGCCGGCTTAGGACCCCACGTCACCGTGGCACATGGCCGGAGTTTGACATCCTTATCGCGAGGCCTCGAACATACTCCTTTACAGCTTTTGCCGTGCCCCCGAGGGGGCAACACAAGTCACGCGTGAATGTAACGAGCAAAGAATTCGCGCCAAGGGTCATGGCGTATTTTGAGAGGAGCGGTTGTTGCTAGCACAAGATAGCGGCTCGGGCTTTGGCTTCCGCTCCCTTGTTTTGTTATCCTGGACGGCAGCCGATCGGGTTATTTTTGACTTCGAGGCCACTCCTTGGGCCAATGGATGGATCGTTGTCACGGGCAACTCGCCTGATTTTTCGCAACTGCCCCGGCTCGTCAGTGAAGACGGACCCGTTCGTTGAGCCAGTATCGTTCGTGCGTGCCGATTCACAATTCGCATGGTCTATCAGAACGTATGCATTGAATCGCTGGGCTACTGCCTGCCCGACGAGACGCTGACCTCGGCCGAGCTGGAGGCTCGGCTTGCGCCGCTCTACGAACGGCTGCGGTTGCCCGAGGGGCGGCTGGAGTTAATGACCGGCATTGGCGTGCGGCGTTTTTGGCCACCTGAGATGCCGCCGAGTGAAAAAAGCGTGGAAAGCGGCCAGCGGGCGATTCGCGCCTCGGGACTGGATCGGCAACAGATTGGGGCGCTTATTCATGCGTCGGTCTGCCGCGATTACCTGGAGCCGGCCACCGCTTGCCGTGTGCACCATCAGTTGGGTCTGCCGGCGGAATGCCTGATTTACGACGTCTCCAATGCTTGTCTGGGCATCCTCAACGGCATGCTGCAAGTGGCGAACATGATCGAACTGGGGCAGATCCGCGCGGGGCTGATCGTGGGCACCGAGAGCGGGCGGCAGCTTGTGGAAGGCACGATCGATTGGCTCAATCGCTCCGAATACCTGACTCGGGACGACGTCAAATTGGCCGTCGCATCACTGACCATCGGTTCGGCCAGCGCCGCGGTGCTGCTGACGCACCGCGAACTGAGCCAAAGTGGGCATCGACTGCTCGCCGCCACCGCTCGCGCCCATACGGCACATCACGAACTGTGCCACGGTGGCGGCAATCCGTCGCCTGGCTCGCAACTGCTGATGACGACCGACAGCGAGCGTTTGATGCACGAGGGAATCACGACGGGCGCTGCCACGTTTCGTGCTTTTTTACGAGAGACCGGCTGGTCGCGCGCGCAAATTTCCAGAACCTTTTGCCATCAGGTAGGCTCCGCACATCGAAAACGGATGCTCGAAGCACTGGAGCTATCGTTGGAGCGGGATTTCACGACTTTCGAATGGCTTGGAAACACCGGCTCGGTCGCTCTGCCGGTAACGATGGCCATCGGCATCGAACGCGGCATGCTGGCATCGGGGGATCGAGTCGCGATGCTCGGGATTGGCAGCGGCATCAATTGCTTGATGCTGGCCATGGAATGGTAGGGCGCGCACTGCTTGGACCAGCCCAGGGATGGCCGTCCCGGGGCTGTTGCGAGGGCGTTTGCTGCGGCTACGACTTACTTCGCCCCGCGGCGGACTTTTCGCACGAATCCGACGCTTTCCAGCGATCGGAAGACCTCTTCGAGCGTCTTTTCGCCAAAATTGGAGATGCTCAACAGGTCTTCCCGCGTGCAATTCAGAAGATCGCTGACGGTGAAGATTCCCCGTTCTTCCAGACAGTTGGTCGTCCGAACGGAGAGACCGATTTCCGCGGTGCTCATCTCCAGCCGGGCTTCCATGTCCTCTGTTTCGGTATTGAGCGTGGGCAGCGGAATGCGGGTCACGGGGGATCCCTCCCTTCCATAAACAACTTATCCACGGCAGTTTCTCGCGGCACGCCGACAGCCGCCGGCAAGTCCAGTTTGCCGGTGTAGGACTCTAAGTGTATCAGATTTAACGACTTTGGGAAGATGCTCAGCCAAAAATTTTTCCCCATGCTGGCAAAGTCCCAGCTAGCAGAATTTCGAATCGCTTGACAACGCGATCTTGGGTCGCCCACGGGCGGAGGCCGGCACTATACTGACGTGCAGCATTGGACCTCGATCCGACCAACGGAAGGAGCCAACTTGACCAATCAACTTCTAGAATCCCTGACCCCGGCGCAGCGCGAGGCGGTCGAGCATTTCGACGGCCCCTTGCTGATTCTTGCAGGACCGGGCAGCGGCAAGACCCGAGTCATAACGCACCGGATTACCAATCTGTTGGACCACCAGGTGCCGGCGCGGCAGATACTGGCCCTGACATTCACCAACAAAGCCGCCGATGAGATGCGCCGCCGCGTCGAACAACTTGCGCCTGGGCAGCCGGTTTGGACGAGCACCTTCCACCGCTTCTGCGCCCGATTGCTGCGGCAATACGCGGCGCAGGTGGGGTTGGCGGAAAACTACACGATCTACGATACCAGCGACCAGCGATCGGCGCTCAAGCGGGTGCTCGGCGTGCTCAACATCGATTCCACCCTTTTCACGCCGGAACGCATTGCCGGTGCGATTAGCTCGGCCAAAAACAATCTGGTCACAGCGGACGACTATTTGCAGCGGCGCAGCGGCGCGCTCGATGCCGTGGTGGCGCGCGTTTATCCGGCGTATCAGCAGATGCTGCTGGCGTCGAATGCCGTGGATTTTGATGACCTGCTGATGCACGTTGCCAGGTTGTTGCGGGAATCGCCCGATACACGTGCCACACTCGACGCCCGCTATCGTTACATCATGGTTGACGAGTATCAAGACACCAACCTGGCCCAATACGCCATCGTGAGGGGGCTCTCGATCGACCATCCGAATCTCGCCGTGACGGGCGACCCCGACCAATCGATCTACGGTTGGCGCGGGGCGAACCTGGGCAATATTCTTGACTTCGAGCACGATTTTCCACAGGTCAAGATTGTCAAGCTCGAGCGCAATTACCGCAGCACCAAGCGTATCCTTCGCGTCGCCGACACGCTGATCGGCCATAATCTGCGGCGCAAGCAGAAACAGCTTTTTACCGAAAACGACGAGGGCCAACCGGTCTCGCTGATTCAGTATCTTACGCAGCAGGACGAGGCGGAAGCAATCGCAGTGCGGATCGCGGCCGATGTGCATACCGGCAAGCGCCGGGCGCGCGATTTCGCAATCTTCTATCGCGTGAACGCCTTGTCGCGCGCGTTGGAATTCGCGCTGCGTGAGCACGGCGTTCCCTATCAGATGGTGAATGGCCTGGAGTTTTACCAGCGCAAAGAGATCAAGGATGTGCTGGGGTATCTGCGGCTGATCAATAATCCGCGCGATGACGTTGCCTTTCAGCGAATCATCAATAACCCGCCAAGAAAGATCGGCAAGGTTACGCTACAGCGGTTGAATGATCACGCGCTGCGGCATCACACGTCCCTGCTCGACGCCGCAGGCGAAAGCAGGCTGATTGAGAGCCTTAATCAGCGAGCCACTGCGCAGCTGATGAAATTTGTTTCGCTCTACAATCGGCTGGCTCACTTTGCGGCTTCCCCCGTCGAAGAAATCTTGGGGCACGTGCTGTTGGAATCGGGTTATCGCCAACACTTGAAGGACTCGGAGGACGACGCCGATCAGGATCGCCTGGCAAACATAGAAGAACTTCTGACGGCGGCGCGACAATTTGACGAACTTCACCCAACGGTGACTGAAAGTTCACAATCAGCCAGTCCCCTGGAGGCTTTCTTGGAGCAGACCAGCCTGGTGGCCGACACGGACGCCTGGGACAGCGACATCGACCGCGTTACGTTGATGACGATGCATGCGGCCAAAGGGCTGGAATTTCCCGTGATCTTCATCATCGCGATGGAGGAAGGCTTACTGCCCCACGAACGAAGCCGGCAGGCAATGAAGGATCTTGAGGAGGAGCGCCGACTGCTGTTCGTGGGAATTACGCGCGCTCAACAGGAATTGCAATTGAGCCTGGCCCGCAACCGTGAGTTCCGCGGCTTGCGGCGGTTGACCGTGCCCAGCCAGTTCCTGATGGAGTTGCCCCGCGAGGAAATGCGAATCGTCGAGCCGAAGTGGATCTCGGTGCCGAGTGAGGATGAGTCCCTGGACGACGCCGAAATGGACGATGACGCAGACGCCTTCGACGAGTTGTCCGAATTTTTCCACAGCAGCGGATCGTCGGCGACAGAAGCCGACTTGCCATCGTCAGCAAGTTGTGCGGACTCCTCACGCGCCGTGTCGCTAATCACGGCCGCCGACTTGCGCGAGAAAAAACCTGCTGACGAAAAGCCGCGCGTCTCGCCCGAAGCGTTTTCATTGAGCATGCTTGTCAAACACCCTGAGTTCGGTCTTGGCAAAGTTACGGCACTCAGCGGCAGCGGGCATCGACGGCAGGCGACGGTATTGTTTGCTTCCGCCGCGGGCGAACGGAGGTTTGTCCTGGCCCATAGCGAACTGCGCCCGGCCCTCGAATAGGAATTAGTCGCTAAATTGCCCGGCCCAGGGATGCGGCAATTGCTTTTCTTGCGACTACTCACGAAAGATGTGCGCAACTCTAGCGTGATTCTCACGCCTGCCTAATTGTGCACTAACAAATCACCGCTAATTTGCTTGAGACAAACCTGACCGCTCCCAAGAACGCGGGGAGCAGCTCTCGGTTGCACTATTAGCAATAGGAAGTGTCAATGGTCCGAAAGAGCAATCAATACCTGGCGTTTACGTTGGTGGAGATGATGGTGGTCATCTCGATCATCGGCCTGCTAATGGCAATCGCATTGCCGGCGATTTCGGCAGCGCGAGAATCAGCCCGCAACTCTGCTTGCACCAATAATCTACGTCAGTTCGGCATCGGATTGACGGCTGCGGCGAATCGCGTGGGCACATTCGGCACGGGAGCCATGGATTGGCGGCGCGACGGCTCGGTTACCGAATTCGGCTGGGTCGCCGACCTGGTGCAACAAGGCGCGATGCCAGGTCAAATGCTTTGTTCCTCCAACCCGTTGCGGATTAGCGAAACCTACGAGGATCTGCTGCAGGCGAGTTTCACGCCGGGCGCTTGTTTTCCAAAACTTCTCGGCAGCGAACCACAAACGAAGCCCGATGGCACGATAGTGAAGAACCCCTGTCGCGAAATGGTTGAGTCGGTGATGCCCCCAGGACCAGCACGTCGCGAGCTCGTTGAAAAGCGGATCTTTGAGAAAGGCTTCAACACCAATTACACCGCATCTTGGCTGATGGTTCGATCGGAACCGAAGCTCGACAAAAATGGCAATCTCGCGTCTCCCGTGGGATGCGTTTCCGACATTGGCGAGCGCAATTGCGCGCTCGGGCCGATGAATCTTGCTCGTCTGGATTCTTCCTTGATTCCGATTAGTCACGTCCCGCTCTTGGCTGACGGAGGTCCGTGCGGTCGTGGCCTTCCCGACGTTCTAGGCTCCCTTCACGCCGGAGATTCGATGGCCGAAGCCTACACCGATGGTCCGGTTCAAAACGTTTCCATGAAATCGCCCCGTCCGAATTCCGATCCCACGCCCTACGAGGGATCGGGCGGATGGTGGGCTATTTGGTCGAAAACGCGCCAAGATCTGCGCAATTTTTCCCCCGTTCACGGGCGTGGCACGAAGCGTTCGTGCAATGTGCTCTTCGCCGACGGCAGTGTGCGCTCCTACCTGGACGCCAATGGCGATGGCTTTTTGAACAACGGCTTTAATCCCGTGCTTTACGCTGGAACGGGGATCATCGGTTTCGAGGACGCGGCCGAGGAATTGCTTCGCACCGAGATCTTCAGTGGTTGGGCCATTCGCTCCGACAGTCAATAGCCGCGGTCGACGTCGTGTAAGGCGAGACAAAACAAATCGTTGAGCGCGCTTTTTTGAAAGGAGGTTTGGCGGACCAAAAAACAGGATTTACCGATGGCAGGTGCCCAGCGGTCCGGGCCAGGGATGTGCGCGCTCGATCAGGCAGGAGGGATTCTTGCGGGGTTTTTAGTGGTGTCGTTCATGTAGTTTATCAGTCCTCTATGGAGAAATGTCTGTCATGAGAATTAACCGTAATAGCCGAGGTTTTACCCTCGTCGAAATGTTGGTGGTGATCACGATCATCGCCATTTTGGCAGCACTCGCGTTGCCAGCCCTTTCAGCGGCCCGAGAAGCGGCTCGTAACTCACAGTGCAAAGCAAATTTGCGCAACTTCTATGTCGGCTTCCAAAACTTTGCCGATAAGGATCCTCGAACCCGCCTGTGCTCAGGCGGCTGGGACTTCGTCCGAGATGGAAGCTTGGACACCTTCGGTTGGGTGGCTGATATGGTCAACACCGGCGTCTGTAAGCCGGCTGAACTGCTTTGTCCATCAAATCCCAACAAGGCCAGTGAAAAATTCAACGACCTAATGGGGGCGACATCGGTCAAGCCGGAAGAAGTCTGCCCGTTCCCGAGCCGATTCCTTGAGGGTTCCGGTCCCATATTTTGCACTGTCGCCGCGGGTTCGCCGGTATTTACGAATGGGCCCACCGTGGGTCAAGACATTGAGGATCACCTGGTAAAAAAGGGTTACAACACGAACTACGCCACCAGTTGGTTCTTGGTCCGCACAGCGCCTAAGCTCGCGCTACCGGTGAGCCCGTCGACAGGCGCCACGTGGAAAATTACGGGCGCAACCGCGAAAGAGAAGGCACTTAAGAGTTTGAACGGAGCTTTGGGGCCGCTAACCCGTGATATCGTTGACAACTCGGCTCATCCATCGAACTTGATTCCGTTGATGTTCGACGCCGCGCCAGGTGATGCGTCCGAAGCGCTTCTGGTTAAGGACATTGGCACGTCGTTCCGAGCCGGCGATCGTCTCGTCGAGTCCTTCTCCGACGGTCCCGCCCTGGCCTCGGTCGATAACGGCGCCTTTCTTGGGTGGGCGAAAGCCCCCGCCGACATCGATGCCTCGGCAGTCATGAGGAACGAACAGCCCCAGACCGGAACGACGCCGACGCCTCTTCAACATCTGCAAGATTACCGTGACATGGGGCCGGTTCACGGAACTGGCCGCGGTGGTTGCAATACGCTGATGGCCGATGGGAGCATTGTTACCTTCGCCGACCAGAATGGAGACGGTTACCTGAATCCTGGTTTCGTCATCACGGGTACTTTGGACTCCGAGGGCGTCGGCTATACGTCCAATACGGTCGAAATTGCGTCATCCCAGATCTTCTCGGGTGTCTTCCTCAAACGGCTGGAAGCCAAGAAGAAGCTCGACTGAGTTGGTTTGACGTTGCTACAACATGTTCGCACGAGCCGCTGCCAGCCCCGCTGGCAGCGGTTTTCTTATGCCCGGTCGGCCAACTTGGAATCACGCAAAGAGAGCGCGCCGGCCTTAGGAAAACAGTGCCGAACCGATGCGCACGATG
>SXHT01000103.1 GCA_005773095.1 Planctomycetaceae bacterium | reverse complement strand
TTGATGGTCCGCAAGTATGTCGGCAAGGTGGAAGATTTTCTGGTGGCCGGTCGAGAAATGAACCTGCATCTGGGCATCGCCTCGATGGCGGCAACCGAGTTCGGCGTGGTGACCTGCATGTACGCGGCGCAGAACGGTTTTGAGAAGGGATTTGCCGGCGTGACGCCGGGAATTCTGATGGCGCTGGCGATGTTTTTTGTCGGCGCCACCGGCTTTTGCATTGAACCCTTGCGAGCGGCCGGCGTAATCACCATTCCCGAGTTGTTTGAAAAACGCTTCGGCATGCGCATCCGCTGGGCGTCGGGGGTCGTGATCGTCCTGGGTGGGCTGCTGAACATGGGAGTTTTCCTGCGTACGGGAGGGGAATTTCTGGTATTCGCCTGCGGATTGCAGCCCGAATATCTTGAAATCACGATGACGATCCTGCTTTTGGGAGTGGCTTTGTACACCGTCGTCGGCGGCATGCTCTCGGTTCTCGTAACGGACTATCTTCAGTTCGTCGTGATGAGCGTGGGACTCATCGTCGTAACGGCGCTGATTCTGATGCAGGTCGGCTGGAATCCGATGGTGAACACCGTCAGCGCGCACTATGGCCCCGGCGGGTTCAACCCGTTTATCAACGACAAGATGGGCTTTGCGTACGTTGTGTTCAATGCGTTTGTGGCGTTGGCGGCGATGCTGACCTGGCAGACGAACATTCAGCGATTGCTGGCCGCGAAAGACAGCGCAACGGGCCGTCGCGTCTACACACGCACCAGTTTTTTCTTCGTCTGCCGGTTCATGCTTCCCGGAATTTGGGGCATTGCCGCGCTCGCCATGCTCAGCCCCCAGGAGATCGGTGGCCAAACGTTGTACGCGATGCCAAAATTTCTTGGCATGGCAGTTCCCATGGGGCTCAGTGGTCTGTTGATCGCCGCCATGCTGGCCGCCGACATGTCCACCGACTCTGCCTACATGCTCACTTGGGGAAGTGTTATCTATAACGATATTCTCGCGCCAATCCGCCGAAAACAGCATTGGTCACAGGCTTTGGGACTGCTTGTGAATCGGGGAATCATCGTCGTGATTGGCGTTTTTCTGCTGGTCTACGGGCTGTGGTATCCGCTGAAGGGAGACCTCTGGACCTACCTGGGAGTGACGGCCACCATTTACTTGTCCAGCATGACCACGCTGTTAATCGCCTGTTGTTACTGGAAAAGGGCGAATGACTGGGGCGCAGCGGCTGCCATCGTGTGCGGCGCCGCGCTGCCGATCGCCTACCTGATCCTCGAGCAACTTCCAGGCACGGTAGATCTGGCGCGGCGAATCGGTCCCTATTACTCCGGCATCGCAACTTACGTCCTTGCCGGAATGGCGATGGTTGTCGGTTCGCTGCTCAAACCGTGGTGCGTGCGAGAGTTTTCTGGAAAGGACAGGTCGATAGGATGACTCACTGGTTCTGGTTGGCAATGACGGCGGCTTGTTTGGTGTGGTATTCCATAATCACCGTGTACGTCGCCGTCAAAGGCGCCGGGGATATCCGCACCATGCTCGCACGACTGGAAAAGAACGAGCAGATGAGCGACGAGGCCGATGATTAACCAATATGGCAATGCATGACGTTGGTGGACGCACCCCTCTGGCGATTAACGATCGGGCAATCGCACTGTTGACCGATCTCATCTCGCTGCAAACCGTAAATCCGATGGGACGGCCTTACCCTGGCCGACTCCCCGTCGAACGCCCGGTTGTTGAGTATCTTGAACGGCTGTTTGCACCGTTTGGCGTCAAGACCACGCGACAGTCGTGCGCCCCGTTCCACGAAAGTTTATTGATGACCATTCCCGGCCAGACCGACGCGCCTGGTTCGCTGTTCGAATCGCACATCGACACGGTGCCCGCCGACGATTGGTCCGATCGGGCGTTTGCTCCTTGCCTTAAGAACTCTCGAATTTACGGGCGAGGTGCGTGTGATGACAAAGGTTCGCTCTCTGGCATGGTGCTGGCCCTGTTGCAACTGCTCGAATCCGGTCGCCAGCCTCCGCAAACCGTCTGGTTGTTGGCGGCCGGAGATGAAGAACACGGCCAGACTGGCATCCGCCACCTGATTGCTGCGGAGCGTTTGCCCATCGGGCGCGGAATATTCGGTGAACCCACGCAGCTGGTGCCGGTAATTCAACATAAAGGCACGATTCGATGGGACATCACGGTTCGCGGCAAGAGTGCCCACACGTCACAGGCGGAACTAGGACACAACGCCATCCTTGAGACGCTGCCTGTCATCACCGCACTTGCCCATTACGAACACCAGTTGCGAGCGGCCTGCACAAGTCCATTCATGAGCGGTCCATCACTCACGGTGACCATGATTCAAGGCGGACGCACTCGGAATATGGTTCCCGATGCATGCACGATCTCCGTCGATTTCCGAATACTGCCCGGAATGGATCGGCAGCGATCCGTCGACGACCTGTTCGCCTGGCTGAGCGCCCTTAATCTGCCGCTCGAGCACAGTGAGTTTCAATGCTTCGCTCCAGCCCTAAGCACTTCCCCCGAGGACCCGTTTGTGGCTAGCGTCATCGACTTATGTCGAGACGTCTTGGGTCGCACCATGGTCCCAGCCGGTGTGCCCTATGGCAGCGATGCCGGCTGGCTGCCCGAGGGGATTCCCGCGATTGTGCTGGGCCCAGGCAGTATCGCTCAAGCGCATGCCGTCGACGAGTACGTTGAAACGGAGCAGGTCGTTCAAAGCGCGGCGATCTATTACCGAATCATGGCGCACGACTGGACGAGCATTAAAACGCTCACCATGCCCTGAAAGCGCGCTGCGGATATTCCGCGGTGGAAAGAGATTGGAATTAGCCGGTTCGCTCGTGTCACTTCATGCGTCGCATGGCAAGTGTGCGCGGGCCGGGGACTGGCTCATTTTTCCCGGTGAATTTGCGAGAGCTGCAGCGTCCTGTCGGGGGATTGTCCAACGTGTTTCCCGGGAAAATGTGCCTGTCCCCCTCGCTTTGCCCAAGGAGATTCTGAGCGTGTCTGTCGCCCTGGACATCGAAGATCATACCGCTCTGGAAGCGTATTTGCATCAATCGGGTCGCATTGCAGTTGGCGAGCGTCCGGTGATGCGAACGCTTACCGGTGGGGTCTCGAATCGAACCGTGCTGGTCAGGCGGCCAGGCGGCGAAACCTGGGTCGTGAAACAAGCCCTGGAAAAGCTCCGCGTGGCGGTCGATTGGTTCAGCAATCCCTCGCGAATCGAGCGCGAGGCTCTGGGCATCCACTGGCTGGGCAGACTTGCCCCGCCGGGTAGCATTCCCAGGTACATTTTTGAGGATCGTGATCATCATCTTGTGGCCATGGCGGCCGTGCCCGAGCCGCATGACAATTGGAAGTTGCTGTTGCTCTCCGGCCAGGTCCACGAGGCGCACATTCGTCAATTCGGCGAGCTGCTTGGCACGATTCATTCGAACGCCTACGAACATCGCACCGAGTTGGCCGAGCTGTTCAGGGATCGATCGTTTTTTGAATCATTGCGAATCGAGCCCTATTACGCTTATACTGCGAGCCAGGTTGCCGAGTCGATCGAGTTTTACAAGCGATTGATCGCCGACACGCAAGCCTGCCTGCTGACGCTGGTACATGGCGACTACAGCCCCAAGAACATTCTCATACACGGAGACCGCCTCGTACTGCTCGATCACGAAGTGATTCACTTCGGCGATCCGGCGTTTGATCTCGGATTCTCATTGACTCACCTGCTGAGCAAGGCGCACCACCTTCCAAGCCTGCGAACCGATTTTGCGGTGGCTACCTTGCAGTATTGGCAGTTCTATCGGTCGGCACTTGGTAGTGTTCCGTGGAAAGATGATTTGGAGGCTCGAGCCGTGCGACATGCTTTGGGTTGCTTGTTGGGGCGCGTGCGAGGCAGATCGACTCTGGAGTACCTTGCCCCCGCAGAACGGACTCGACAGCAACAGGCGGTCGTCCCGCTGATGCACAATCCGCCACCATCTGTGCCCGAGCTGGTGGCTCAATTCCTATCGCGACTCGAGGGTGGTAGCCCATGACGATCATTGCCGACCTGAGCGGCCGCGAGATCCTCGATAGTCGTGGACGCCCGACGGTGGAAGCAAAATGCCTCTTGGCGAGCGGCGCCACGGGCATTGCGTCGGTTCCTTCGGGCGCTTCGACGGGTTCGGCTGAAGCATGGGAGCTGCGCGATGGCGATGCGGCACGATATCGGGGACTCGGCTGCCGCCGTGCCGTCGGAAATATCAACCGTACGATTCGTGGCGCCCTTGTCGGACAACGCATCGGCGACCAGGCAGCGCTGGATGGCATGCTCGTTCAACTCGACGGCGACGCTAACAAGGCCGGCTTGGGGGCAAATGCCATTTTGGCGGTATCGCTTGCCTTTGCCCGCGCGGCGGCGGCCGAGCAGAAGGTTCCCCTTTACCAGTATTTGTCCGAAGTCGTGGACGTGCCGCTTCGCACCTTACCGCGGCTTACCGTGAATCTATTTAGCGGCGGAAAACATGCGGGTGGGCAAATACCCATTCAAGATGTGCTGGTCGTGCCAAGCGCGGCGGTGACGATCGATGAATCGTTGGCGATGGTCTTCGCGGTTTATCAAGCTGCCGCCGAGCTCGTCAACGAAAAGTACGCCATGCGCGCCCTGACTGCCGACGAAGGAGGGCTCGCACCGCCGTTTCCCGATGTCGAGACGATGCTTTCCGATGCGGTTGCCGCCATTCGCGCCGCCGGCTTCGAGCCCGGACGGGACGTAGCATTGGCATTGGATGTGGCGGCCAGTCATTTTTTCCATGCTGGGCATTACCATCTGGGCGATGCACCACTTAGCGGCGCCGCGATGATCGATAAGCTCGAAAGTTGGCTCGCGCACTTTCCGATCGTGAGCATGGAAGACGGTCTTGCGGAGGAGGACTGGCAACACTGGACTTTGCTGCAGGAGCGCGTTGGCAGTCGGACGCTGGTCTTGGGCGACGACCTGCTCTGCACGAACCCCCTGCGTACGGCCCGTGCTATTGAGACCCGCGCGGCAAACGCGCTGTTGCTGAAGGTGAACCAGATTGGCACGTTGAGTGAAGCAGCTCAGACGCTGCAACTGGCTCGCTCCGCCGGCTGGAAGGTGACGATCAGCGCTCGCAGCGGTGAGACCGAAGACCATTGGCTGGCCGATCTGGCGGTAGGTTGGGGCGGTGACCAAATCAAAGTGGGGTCGATCCGGCAGTCGGAACGACTTGCCAAATACAATCGGCTGCTGGCCATCGAAGCCGAAACCCAACTGCCTCTCGTCGATTGGCCGAAGTCTCGCGATTGAATCGGAGGTAACCGTTCACGGGCCGGGGACTGGCTCATTTTCCCAGGAACCACCTCATGCATCTGGGTGACTCTGTGGCTCCGTGAGATAATCTGTCCGGGAGCGAACGACCAAGTTCACGCGGTGGGCGCAAGTGACTTGACGATTTGAAAACCCCCGGCTCGCCCGCTCCGGTGCACCACACTATCAAACGGTCACGCCACACCGTACTCCTCGAGTGCGACGCGAAGCTGCTGCAACTCACGTTCGCTGAGTGGGCACAGCGGTGGGCGGACCGGCCCGCAATCGATCCCCAAAAACTTCATGACCGCTTTGCTGTTCGGCAGTACGCTGGTACCGTGAATTCGGGTGATGAACTGCCGGGCGCGATGCAATGCATGACGGGCGCCGGGTAGATCGCCACGGTCCCATGCCGAAAACACCTCGCCGAAGAAGGGCGCCGTGTAGTTAAACGTGGTGCCGATGGCGGCCCGCGCTCCCAGCACGAACGCCGATAACAGCATCAATTCGCTGCCGAAGACCAGATCCCAACGGCCATCGTCGAGCATCAGGCAATTACCGAAATCCACAAAATCGTTGTGCGTGTATTTGGCGCCTGCCAGGTTGGGAATCGGCCCGGCCGCCCGCGGCAGAAGGTCGGCCACTGGAAAATCCACGCCCGTGAACTTGGGAATGTGGTAATAGTAAAAAGGCGTGCTGGCTGCGGCCGCGGCTATTGGCCGGATGAATTCCACCAAATCCTGCACGGTCGCCGGACGAAAGTAGCTCGGCGCAACGGCCGCGATTCCGTAAACGCCCACCCGCTGGGCATGCGTTGCCAGTTCACGGGCATCCAACTGACAGTTGTGCCCCACGTGAATAATCACCCGCAACGACTTGCCGGCAACGGCCGTCCAGCGCTCGGCAAGCTGCATGCGTTCGGGCACCGTCAGCGACTGGCCTTCACCGGTGGAACCGCAGACGAAACTGCCGCTGACGCCGTGCCGAACCAGGTGCTCCGCCTGCCGCTCAACGCGATCGAGGTTGAGGCTGCCATCGGCATGGAACGGGCTGTGCACCGCGGCCAGCATCCCTCGCAAGTGTTCGGTCATAGTTCAGCCTCAAACGCGCGCACTTCGGGAAATCGAGAAACTCCGCGCAAGAGCCGGCCCAACCGCGGCTGGCGATTGCTATACACTTCCACCGCATCGGCATCGGCGTATCGCAGGAAAAGAATCCGGCGATCGCGATCCTTCGACAAGTTGCCGTCGGACTTGTGGAGCATCCAGCAATGGAATAACAAGGCATCGCCGGCCCGCAGGGGCATCGGCGCGCCGCGGGCATCGTCCGCCGGCACGACGACCTCTTTCGCTGCCGCCCTTTCTTTAGGCGTCCGCTCGACTTTGATCTGTCCCTCATGATGGCTGCCAGGAATCAGCCACAGACAGCCATTCTCGCGATCGGCGTGATCCAAGGCCGTCAGTGTGCTGATCGTGTTGTAGGGGTCCAGTTCACCATACCCATTGTCTTGGTGCCAACCAAAGGACATGGTGTTGCCGCGCAGCTTGAAGGTGAGTTGTGAGGTGGCGCCCTTGATGTTGGGTCCAATGAGTTGCTCGGCGACATCGACCAGCGGACCGGCAAAGTAGTACTTCCGCGTGGTAGGGGAGCGATGGTGAATGTCACCCAGCAGCGAGTTGTGAAGCCAGTTCTTTTGCGGATCGAAGGCGTCTTTTTCCACCTGCCAGGCGGACATGCATTCGCGGCGCAGCACGTCCAGACCTTGCGGAGTGAGCACAGACTCAAGCACCAGGTAGCCCTGCTCCTGGTAAAATCGCAGTTGTTCGTTCGTCAAGCGGCGGTAGTTGAACAGCGCCGAATCGGCGACAGCATTCGCAGACACGTCAACGGTCCTCCAAGTTCGTAGTCCCCGTTTGATCAGACCCGAGTTAAGTCTACCCCATCCCCGATGCTTGGAGAAGTGCTTCGTGCACGATCAGGTCGTGCGAGGAGCTGAACAACGGTGGTTGCTCGCCGCGGACCACGCGTGCCAACGCCTTGAGCTGATCGTCGTAGCGGCCGGGCATGGACGGCAACTCCACGGATTGATAGCCCTGGCGATACCGGTCGCGGGGTCTGTCAAGCGCAAGCTGCAATTGAGGAGGTTCCAGCGGACGAATGTCCACCGTGCCCTCAGTCCCGCAGACGACAAACTGCCGCCGATTCACGCCATCGACTTCCATCAACGCAATGCGAATTGCCGCCGTGCATTTCGGGTACTGAAATACCGCAAGCTGATTATCGGCCAGCGTGTCGGAAGGCGATCGCGAGCGTCGCGTGAAAACGGTCACATCCTCCGGTTTTCCGAGGACGGCCACCATCAAATCAATTAAGTGACAACCCAATTCGAACATTCCTCCGCCGGCAAATTCCGCAAGCCGACGTCGCTCGTCATCGCCGACCGTTTTGCTCATGGTTGCGTAAATCTCGAAGATCTGCCCCAGCCACCCCTCGCCCAGCACCTTGAGCAGAAATTGAATTGCGGGATTGTGCCGTAGCATGTAGCCCAACTGCACATAAAGCTTGCGCTCATCGGCATCCTGCAACAGTTGTTGGAAGTGCGAGTGCGAGGTGGCACCCGGTTTTTCGAGATGGATATGCTTGCCTGCCGCAATGCATCGGGAGGCGGTCGGCAACAGATCGCGCACCTCGGTTTCGACGGCCACCACCCCTAGATCGCGCGTCTGGAGCAATTGCTCCTCCGTCAGCCAGGCAAGACCAGCGTAAGCGGGATTCCCTTGCAATTCGGCGCGCCGCGCCTCGTCGGGCTCAACAACACCCATGACCTCAAAATCTTCGGCAAGCTGTCGAAGCGCGGCGATCTTACCTGCCGCATGGGGGTGCGAGGTGCCAATCAGTCCGACTTTTACGCGCCGCTCGTTTTCCGATGCGCTCGCGACATGCGGCTTAAGGGCCGTGGCAGCCGCCAACGTCGAAACGGTAGTGGCGGCTTGGAGCAAAAAATCCCGACGAGGATGCGGTGGGTACACCTTCAATCTCCCTCAGATCCAATGTTGAAGTTTCTTAATAAATTCAGCGTATTCATGAACTCGGCTGCAGCGGTTCGACTTCGCACGAGAGTTCGTTCGAATTGTAGAGGAAGGACGCCTTGACGAACTCTTCGACGATTTGCATTTCGAACGGTTCGCGCGGGAATTGAAACAGCGTACCAGGTGTGAGCACTGCGTCGGCCTCGTTCTGACGACGAATGATGGCGCGGCCTTGAATAACATAGCAGGTATCGATGGTCGCCGGGTCGGGCTGAAATCGATACGCTCCCACGGTGCCTCGCCACACGACGTAGGCGGTACGCCGATCATCGCTCATTCCCACGATCCGGCCAAAGGCCTCCGGCGAACCGGCCACGATCATTTTCTGATACGCAGGACGGGGCAAAAGCGGCAGCGACGGCGCGTTGGGTATCAGCATGCAACACTCTCCTGGGTTTGAAGTTTCGGCCAAGCATGTCGCTGCGGATCGAGCAATCGGCTGGGGGCGAAGTATTCCGGCGGATAATCGTCGTCGGCCTCTCGCCCCAAGATACGGTTGACGATGCACCGTCCGGAATTGAACGAAACGCCAGTCCCGGACCCGCACATGCCGCCGATCACGTACTGGCGATTTCCGTCCAGCAGCCCAACCACAGGATACTGGTCGGGAGTGAAGCCTGCCGTGCCGCTCCACTCGTGCGTGACCCGCAGGTCGAAAGCGGGAAAGTACCGTCGCATCTCGCCGAGCACGAACGCCGAGATGAATCGCGAGGGGCGATTTCTTCCGGCCTGCCGGTCCGGCAAGGGGGTTTCGTCGGAGCCAAATAGCAATCCCTTCTCGCGGCGCTCAAAAAACGCAACATTGCTGCTGACGCTGACTCCGGACCGAAGTTCGCGCGGGCCGCCGATGCCGAAAGCCGCCTGGCTCTGCACCGGCGCGATGAAATTGTGCAGATGCCGATGCAACAGCGCGGTGTAGGATTCCGTGGCATTGACAACATGTCGCGCGCGAATGACGCCCCGCGATGTCCGGACGGCATAGAAATCTCCGCAGTCCTCAACTCCCAGCACTTTCGTGCGGGTGAACAGTCGCACGTTGCGGGAGCGCAGAGCAACCTGCAACAAGCACCAGACCCACCTGGCTGGATGAAACGTGGCGGCCGCGCGCGAGAATCCAGCACGATAATCGGTTGCCGCGCCGCAACGAGCCGCGACTTCGTGGGGTGGCAGACTGCTCCAGTCGGTGCAACCCGTTTCGGCGGCCATCTCCACCGATCGGTCGAGCCAGCTCTGCTCGCTTGCGGTGCGCAACTGAACCCAACCTGATCGCACATAATCGCAATCGAAGCCCTCGCGGCGAATGGTTT
This sequence comes from Planctomycetaceae bacterium, assembly GCA_005773095.1. Classification (GTDB taxonomy): domain Bacteria; phylum Planctomycetota; class Planctomycetia; order Pirellulales; family PALSA-1355; genus SXHT01. The sequence goes on along the minus strand of SXHT01000103.1, from coordinate 2,995 downwards.
CCTCCACCAGGTCGGCATTCTTGTACGCGGCGCGAGCGTAGACCGTGGCAAATTGTCTCGCCAGCTGGTCTCGCTGGGATTCCGAAAGCTTCGGCCGGGTTTTGGCCCAGTGTTTCGTTAATGTGCTATGCACCATCGCCGCGTAGCGTCCCATGACAACGGTGCCGGCATTACGGCCGGAAGCGCCACAGGCAGGATCATCCATTTCCACCACGGCCAGCGTCCGCTCCTGCGGCGCATGCTTCGACCAATGGTAGGCCAGCGAGGCGCCGGTAAATCCTGCACCAATCACGAGCGTATCGACCTCGTCCGGCAAGACTGCTAAAGGATCGGTTTGCCAGGGGTGATTTGCCAGCGGGTTGCCATCGGCCAACCAAACCGGCTGGCGCGAGAGTTCCTGAGTCCAGACCACCCCGCGAACCGCGTCTGGTATCGTAACCAGCGATTCACGCATCACCCAGCGACCGAATCGCAGCATTCGCAGCGGCAACGAACTGCCCGGAAACTTTAGCAACATAAATGCTCGGGCCGCGCGAAAGTCGTGCAGCCGCAGTCCAACGAACAGTCGTCCCGCAACTATCAACCGTCGCCACCATGCAAGTGACGTCGCAGACTTTTGCGGTCGATCTACGACAACGTCTTCCGCGGCTTGAGCACTCGTCATCCGCGACCTCCGGCGGCCGTTGCCAGCAGCGGCTCAATCTTGGACGCCAGGTTGGCACCGATCTGGATCATCCCGCAGTCGCCCGGATGCGTAAGGTCCATCGACAGGCCGTCGGTGATCGACGTGCCATACGCCAGATACGTGATTGAGGGCAGTTCCTCGGGCTTCGGCGGACGCAATCCTCGTCCGCGAATCTCGTGAAAATGGAGCGTTGCGTCTTTGCGTTTGCCCATCAGAGTCAATCGCCAGACGTCGGGCGAGAACGAGTAGCCGCGGCGAAATTCGGGCCTTAGCTGTGCTAGACGCTCGGGATACACGAACTTGACCGTCTTTGGCTGCGAACCAATCGCATGACGTTCGACATCTTGAAAGCCGCCCCAGAACGCAATCAAGTCGCAATCGCCGGTGGGCGATGAGAGCGTCACTTCCACTTCCGGCGAGTCGCTGACAAAGCGAATTTCGGTGCCGTCGGGGGCCAGCATGCGACCGGCCGCCTTGCCGTTGATCGCCAGACGAACCGACTCGGGAATGCGCTGCAGTCGCAGACCGGACAAACCCTCCACCGGTCGCAGCTCCGAGACTCCGTGAAACTCAACGTCGGCATGCACGACCCGGCCATCGACGCCGGTGATCACGTCGGCTGGACTTTCAGCTGCCACGCAGAACGACGCGCCTGCGATCCCTTGGCTCGCCGCCGTCAGGGCTGACGCTTGAAGGAAAGTTCGTCGCTCCATTTCCGCCTCTCGTTTCAAGTTGCTACTACTCCTTCAGCGCCAGATAGATCATCAGCTTGACTTTAGGGTCGTCTCCAACGAGTTGACATCGTAGCCGCAGCCAGCCGCCGAATTCCGAGAGCGCCAGTGAGTGCAGACCGGGCGCGGCGATCTCCAGCGGAAAGTGTGGCATATCGCACCAAAATAATCCATCGGGCGAAATCTGCGGCTGAGCGATCAGCCGGGCACCGTTGCCGGTGAGCTCAAGTACGCGCACAAACCACAGCGCTTCGCTGGCCCACGCCGTTTCGTAAGGTTCGGTCTCGAAGTCCGCGGTGTAGGTTTCGTTCTTTTCCAGCACCGCGGTATGGGATCGCCTCAACATGACGTTTCCTCAGACTACTTCACGCCGGGATAGGCTTCATCACTGTACTTGAACAAATCGCCGGTCCCTCCGGGCAATTCAAGATGAACGATGCCATCCGTCAGCACAACAGGTTCGGCCAATCCGGTGGCTCGACTGAGCCGATGAAGTTTCTTCACCTCGGGCGCAAAATTAATCGTGAAGCTCAGAGTCCGTTCGGCAGCCGATGCGCCGGCGTTGTGCCAGAGGTTGGTGAGCATGAAATACTGATCGCCCCGATCGTCCTGGAAGACTCCGATGAGACCATCTTTTCCTTCACCGGGCGAATCGACTGCGACATGGGTGATATTCTTGTCGCCGCCGGCGCCCGGCTTCCATGCCAAGGTGTCGATCGGAAGCGGGTTCGGCGTCATTGAACCTCCCTCGTCATGCCGCCCCTGCACCATGCGCACATCCTTGCTGGTCAGGAATCGAAGGGCTTTCCCCAGGTTTGCCACCTCAGGGTTCGCCTTCGCGGCGGCAAAGTGAAGGGCATTCGGCTCGCCATTGGGTTCAATGACACCGCGTTCGAATCCGACGTCGTACGCGAAATAGACCACGCCGGTGAATCCATAGGTCAGCAGCGAAAAGAGCTGGAATCGCAGGTCAGACTCACTGGGCAAACGCCGATCAATCGATTGATGCGTCTCGAACGACTGGATGAACATCCAATAGGGCATGCCATGTTCCAGGGCGGCGATTCTCAGTGCCGCGATCACTTTGAAGTAGTTGTACGCCGTCCCATCGGGATGACTGAGTGGATAGAAGTCGGTCATTAACACGTCGGGATCGACGATGGCCGCGAATTCGTCGAGGTACCGATCGAGGTCGCCGTCGTAGCCTTCGGGATGCGCGTTGCTGTAGGCGAGCGCGTCGGGGTGCTGCTTCCGCAGCCACTTGAGCACCTGCCGGGTATACCGGAGGTACGTGGGGCGAACCGCCTCGTCGTTAACGAGAAAGCCGATGCAGCCGGGGTTCGTCGTCAGCTTCTGAATGTAGTCCCGGTTCTCCTCGCTGTCCAGCTTTCGCAGCGCATCGCGCAGTGTCTGCTCATTGGAGTTTTCGCGGTTTGTCTCCTCGTCCCCCCATTTCTCGACGTTCACGTGATAGGGCAATTGATCGGCGGACACAATGGGCAGTAGCTCTTCGTAGGTGCCCGGCTCCCATGCCAGAAGCGAGGTAAACCCCGCGGCTCGATACTGCTTGATATCAAAT
>SXHT01000102.1 GCA_005773095.1 Planctomycetaceae bacterium | reverse complement strand
GCGACCGGGCCGACGGTGACTACCGGATCGCGCCCCTTGCGAAGCTTGATTCGCTGGTCCCCCTGCCGCAAATCGACCTCGCTGAGCTCGTGCTCGTTCATCAATTCGACGAGCCGACGAATGCGTTTTACGTCGAATATGTCGCCCGATCCGGGATTTGCGCCCGACATACTGATGACTCCCCGGTAGGTCAGGCATTGCGGCCCGACAGAACGCGAATGGTCAGGCTGGAAGGCCTGATCGGCATGGCCAAAACAAGCCATGCATTGTGCGAAATTGGGCAACTTTCGCAAGCCCACTTACCGAATCGCAAAGTTCGAAGCTCAAAGCTCAGAGCGCTGAGTCCCGAGCTGTTTCGTAAGTTCCGCGTTTCATACCCAGGCGTCTTCCCACCGTTTAGGCAGGTGCGTCAGCACTTCGCATCCGCTCTTGGTGACCACGATGTCGTCCTCAATTCGCACACCCAGTTGCCCCGGCAAATAGATGCCGGGTTCAACGGTGATTGTCATGCCGGGCTCAAGGACGGTTGTCATACCCACGCTAAACCGTGGGCTTTCATGAATTTGCAGGCCGATTCCGTGCCCCAGGCCGTGACCAAACTGCTTGCCGTAGCCGGCCTTGGTGATGACCTCGCGCGCCACCTTATCGATCTCTTCGCACTTTTTTCCGGGATGAATGGCGTCGATCGCGGCCTCCTGCGCTTCGAGCACGATTTTATAGATCTTTTCGAGCCTGGCCGGCGGTTGGCCTGTCACCAGCACGCGAGTCAGATCGCTCATGTACAGTCCGCTGCACGCGCCCCAGTCGATCAGCACAAATCCGGCATCGCTGAATTTGGCGTCGGTCGGCCGGCCGTGCGGCAAGGCGGACCGTGGCCCGACGCCAACAATCGGCGTGAACGAGCAACCCTTCGCGCCGTCGCAGCGCATCTGGTATTCCAGATCGTTGGCGATTTGGCGTTCGGTGGCGCCTGGCCGAATCATCGCCTTGATGATTCCAAAGGCTTTCTCGGCCTGCCACACCGCGCGACGGATTTCATCCAGCTCCTGCTTGTCTTTGATCATCCGCAGTTCTTCCACCAGACCCTTGGTTGCCACCAGCGGCAGCTTGGGCAACTTCTCGGCAATTTCATCGCGCAGACCGACCGTGATCGATTCCGCCTCGATGCCCAATCGCTCCGGCTTTACACGTTCGATCGCCTTGACCGTACCTTCGAGCATCTTGACTCCCGGCCGACGAACCTCCAGCGCCAGTCCCGGACATTCGCTTTCGAGCTGCTCCGTGTAGCGCGGATCGGTGACCAGCAATTCGCCCCCTTCATGCACGATCAGGTAACTGTCGTCCCCCGTGAAGCCGGTCAAATAGGTGACGTTCACGAAACGGGTGACCAGGAGGGCATCGGTCCTGGCTTTGTGAATCAGCTTGCGAAGCTTATCGCGGCGTGCGGCGTAGCGGTCCATGGGAAGCGGCCTTGTTCGAGGCACGCCGTGGGCAAGCCCGCCCACGGCAATCGGGCTCAACGCGAATCGCCAGTGTAGCGGCGGTCTACGGTCGGGTGCCAGGCGCCGTCGAACCGAGCGGCTCAACGGCGGAAACATGCAGCAGCGAGCAAATTTCGAGCCTGGAGCCAGGTTTGCACCCTCCTTTTTCCACAGCCGAACATCCCTTACCATGAATCCTATGCCTGACAACGAGTGGACGGCCGATCTTAGCGAAGCCCAACTCGATTTGGATCGCCAGCGGCGGTGCGGCTACCCCGAGGTGGTCTTCGCGGCCGGCAAGACCGTCGAAACGCTCGAAAAGATCGTCCGCCGGATGATGGATGAGGGAGTGGACGTTTTCGCCACCCGCGTTTCGCCAGAGCAGGCTCAGCCGCTGCTGCCCAAGTTTGCGCTGGCGCGATACAACGAAGTGGCGCGCACGTTGCGCATACCTCTCACCCCCGGCCCAGTTCGGCCAGGCTCGCCGCAGCCCTCTCTCGCAAGGGGAGAGAGGGGAACGGAGATCGCGGGACGATCGGCGCCGAGCGGTTACGTGGCGATCATTACCGCCGGGACGAGCGATTTGCCGGTTGCTGAGGAGGCTCGCGAGACGCTCGATTGGATGGGCGTGCGCACCACCCTCATCCAGGACGTTGGCGTGGCGGGGCCTCATCGCCTGCCCGCCCGGCTTGCCGAGTTCGAAAACGCGGTTGCCATCGTCGTCGTCGCCGGTATGGAAGGCGCGCTCCCCAGCGTCGTCGGCGGATACGTGGCCTGCCCCGTGATTGCGGTCCCCACCAGTGTCGGGTACGGCGCAAACTTTGGCGGCCTCTCAGCGCTTTTGAGTATGCTCAATAGTTGTGCGGCCAATGTAACCGTGGTCAACATCGACGCGGGCTTCAAAGGTGGATACGTGGCAGGACTCATTGCGCGCGGCAGGTCAGGCTTTTCAACTTGACGCGTGTCACCAAACACTTCATCGACAATCAAACCTTCAACCGATCATCCATCCGTCTGAAACATTAGACCCGCAATTACCTTCACCTGAGCGTCCGTCAAGCCGAATGCCTGCCCTGCCATGAGCGACAACCTCAAACTTCCTCAACTTGCGCCACGCGCAAGCGACAGCCACAAAGGCGACTACGGCCGCGCGCTGCTGATTGGTGGCTCGCGCGGCATGGCAGGTGCGATCGCTCTTTCGGGCATGGCGGCGCTGCGCACGGGAGCAGGCCTGGTAAAACTCGCCGTGCCTGATACATCGCTCGAAACGGTTGCCCGATTCGAGCCCTCCTACATGACCCTATCGTTGCCCTGCGATGACGACGGACGCATTCGCCTCATTGCCAGGGAGACTCTCGCTGAATCGCTTGCCTCCGCCACGGCCTTGGCATGCGGGCCTGGCATGGGCAGATCGCATGACTTGGACGAACTTGTCGCATGGCTCTATTGCACCGTCAAACAACCGATGGTGTTCGATGCCGATGCGCTGAATGCCTTGGCCGGCCAACAGGAAGTCCTCGATAAGCCGGGGGGTCCGCGAATCTTTACGCCGCATCCTGGTGAGTTCGCGCGACTACTCGCCGTCGAGAAAGTCGAGACCGAGGATCGTGGTAAGTTGGCCCGCGAATTTGCGCTGCGCACCGGCGGCGTCGTGCTCGTCAAAGGTCACGAAACGGCGATTACCGACGGACGGCAGCTGGCCTACAACACAACTGGTAATCCGGGTATGGCCACAGGCGGTTGCGGCGATGTACTGACAGGCGTTATTACGGCGCTACTGTGCCAGAGATTTTCCCCCTTCGACGCGGCACACTTAGGCGCCCACGTGCATGGCGAGGCGGGCAATTATGCCGCCGCAGAGGTCGGCATGATCGGCATGATCGCGCGTGATTTATTGCGTCGCTTGCCGCGAGCGCTCCGCGCATCCCATGAATCGGAGATCCCGTTCTAGGGGGGCCCGGACAGCGACTGTTGTTTGGGTCGCCAAGCGACAGGAGGGCATGCGAAAACGTCCACCCACCAAAGAAATTGTTTCGTATTTCGACCTGCACTGATGGGCCCTGCCCGTGGGATGACTACCCTTGCCCGTTCGCCTTCGCCGCGCAGTCCCAGTCGACCGTCAGCCTGGTCTGGAATACTTTTTCGAACAGGCTGGCGCGGCGCCGCGCACCCCAAATATCCACGTCAGGACGATGCGGCGAGACCAGTCGCAGCCCGACTTCGCCATCTTGCAGATGCACGATGACACGCTGGACCTGCTGGGTGTTGGTTCGATCGGTGCCCCCAGCGATTCGCAGAATGGCTGCCAGTCGCCTGACGCGGTCCTGGTCGTGTTCGGCGAGTTGCCGGAAATTCTGGTGTTTTCGTTTGGGATCGGCGCCGCGATGGTAACGTGCCACGTTTGCCACAAGCTCCAGCTCATTCGGAGAAAATCCTTCGAGCCGACTATTCATGATCAAATGATAGCTATGTTTGTGGTGCTGATCGTAATTGATCAGATAGCCGACATCCTGCAATCGCGCGGCTGCTTCGAGCAGCGGCCCGTCCGCGGGATCGAGCTTAAAGGGACCGGCCAATTGCGAAAAAATATCGGCGGCCATTTTGGCCGTGTGCTTGCCATGCGCGACCTCTCCGCCGCAAGCCATCGCGAGCCGATCAATGACCGCGTCGCGGTCAATGGCCAATCCGCGCGGCGGACCTTGCTGCTCGTCGATCATCGTCAACAGCAGTCCGTCGCGGACGCCGCGGTTATGCGCCTGCAGGACGTTGACGTTGAATCGGTCCATAATGCGATCGACGATCGCCAGCCCTGCCACGATGATATCGGCCCGATCAGTGCTTAATCCGGCCACGCTGGCGCGGTCTTTGAGCGGGAGTTTTCGCAACCTGTCGAGCAGGTGCCGCACCTCGGCGCGTGTTACCTGGTAGCCGCGCACGGACAATCCGTGCTGTCCCTTCTGAGCCATCACCATACTGGCCAGGCTGGTAAAAGTTCCGCCCGATCCATACAGCATGTGGGGCACAAACACGAGATTTTTGGTGTGCTTCCGCAACTGGCGATCGATGACGTCGATCAGGTCGAAATAATCGCCGCCCAGCATGCCCGTCTCGTTGCCGTAGGTCTCGCTGAGCCGCACGGCGCCGAGTTGGGTTGTGTAGATGGCCTCGACGAAGTTGCCAATTGATAAGACAATTTCGGTACTGCCGCCGCCGATATCGGCCACCGCGGTGGGTTTGCCCGTCAGATCGAATGATCGGCTGACGCTTTGGAACGCGAACAGTGCCTCCTGCTGGGCGGTGATGACTTCGATGTCGAGGCCGACTTCTTCGCGCGCCCGGCGGACGAACTCGGGCCCGTTTTCCGCCTCGCGCACGGCGCACGTCGCGATGGTGCGGATTTGCGTCACCAGAAAGCCCTCGGCGATCTGCTTCATCCGCCCCAGGGCGGCAAGTGTTTTGTCCATGGCCAGCGGATCGAGTCGGCCGGTTTTGGCGAGAGCCGCGCCCAGCCTGGCCGGCTCTTTTTCTTCGTCGAGAATGCGATAGTTGCCACCGCGCAAGGGCTCAGCCACCATCAGCCGAATGCTGTTGGTGCCGATATCGATCGCGGCCATGCGCCCGACAAAATCCGGCGAGAGAAAGAACTGTTTTTCTTCCATTCTGCGACCCAGAGAGCCCCGTCGGAAACCGTCTCATAGGATATCATACTGACGGCACCGCAGGCGATGGGGCGGGTTGAGGGGGCCGGAAACCGAACGTGCGGCTAAAACAGCGTGCGTCGGGGAAGACGAAGAATTTAGCCACCGATGAAACACGGATGTGACAAACAATTCCTTAATCCGTGTTTCATCCGTGGCTACCAATTACCCGATTGCCCCGGCAAATCCCGCGCTGGATATTATCGGTGGCTGAAAATTCTGCCTACTGTCGTACCACGTGAAACTCTTCTGCGATCTTACCGAATTGCCTGCTGAACTTCGCGGGGGCGCTGTCGCCATTGGCAACTTCGACGGCGTGCATTGGGGGCATGCGCGAATTGTCGAACGGCTGAAGGCCGCAGCTTCCAGCGTTGCTGGGCCAGCGATCGTGTTTACGTTTGATCCGCATCCGGTGCGGATCCTGCGTCCAGCCGAAGCGCCTCCTCCGCTCACCTGGACCGATCGCAAGGCGGAGCTGCTCGCGGAACTAAACGTCGATGCGGTGATCGCATATCCGACGGACGAAGCTTTGCTTGCGTTGACGCCCATCGAATTTTTCGACACCATCGTCCGTGATCGTCTTGGCGCCCGCGCGCTCGTCGAAGGACCGAACTTTCGCTTCGGCCGAGCGCGGGCCGGCACGATCGACGTGCTACGCCAATTGGCAACCGCCGCGAGCATGACCCTCGCAGTTGTCGAGCCGGTGATGGCCGGGGGTGCAGCGGTCTCCAGCTCCCGCGTGCGGAGACTGGTGGCGGAGGGAAAAATCACCGAGGCCAATGCCTTGCTGACGAAGCCGTATCGCATTCGTGGCCTCGTGGTGCACGGCGTTGGAAGAGGAATCAAGATCGGCTTTCCCACGGCCAACGTCGATGGCATCGACACGCTGCTGCCTGGCCCGGGCGTTTACGCTGGAAATGTCACCGTGGAAGGTCTGGCTCGGCCGGCGGCAATCAACATTGGTCCTAATCCGACCTTCGGCGAGCACGCTTGGAAGGTGGAAGTTCACGTCGTCGATTGGCATGGTCCACTGTACGGCCTGGTCCTTGAGGTTGACTTTCTTGCCCGACTTCGTGACATTCAGCGCTTTGAAAACGTGGAGCAACTGCGGCAGCAGTTGCTAATCGACGTCGAGTCGACGCGACGAACGCAGGCCAATTCCGGCGTCGTCTAAACCAGGTATTCCGAGAACTTGCATGAGCCCGATCAACTGGCCCGCCTTCGTTGAGATCATCCGCGCCAACCAGCGATTCTTGCTGACCAGCCATATCCGGCCCGATTGCGATGCGCTCGGCAGCGAATTAGGAATGTGCGGCGTGCTCGAATCGCTGGGTAAGCAGGTAACGATCGTCAACGGCCACGCGGTGCCCGGCAATCTCCAGTTCATCGATCCTGGCAGGCGTCTGAAGACCGTCGGCGTCAATGCGCCAGCCAGCGAACTGGACGCCATCGACGTGCTGATGATTTTGGATACAAGCGCCTGGGCCCAATTGGGACCGATGGCCGATGTCGTCAAGGCAACTCGGGCCAGGAAGATCGTCCTCGACCATCATCTCAGCGAGGATGACTTGGGCGCCGAGCCATTCAAGAACGTCAAGGCGGAAGCCACCGGCCGTCTGGTCGTGGAAGCGGCTGAGCAATTAGGCGTCAGGCTGACTCCCCGGATTGCGATGCCTCTCTTTGCCGCGATCGCCACCGATACGGGATGGTTTCGCTTCGGGTCGACGTCCAGTGATACGCTTCGGTGCGCGGCGAATCTGATCGACGCTGGCGCCGACCCCGCGGCGATCTACCAGGATTTGTACGAACAAGAAACACTTCCCCGGCTCAAACTACGAGGCCGCATCCTGTCGCGTACTGAGTCCGAACTCGACGGCCGGCTGATACACACCGCCTGCCTCCAGGAAGATTTTTCAGAGACCGGCGCCATGCCTTCCGATACCGAGGATGTGATCAATCTTACCCTGGCCGTGGCAGGCACGCAGGTGGCCGTAATTCTGGTGGAACAACAAAGCGGCGGATTCAAGATCAGCTTTCGCAGCCGCACGTCGCGGGTGGATTGCAGCAAGTTGGCCGAGACGTTTGGTGGCGGCGGGCACAAAGCGGCAGCCGGCGCGTTTGTGAAAGATGCCTGGCCCGAGGCCCAACGCACAGTGCTTGACGCTGTCCGCGCGGCAATGCGATAATTTGAGGAGAACCTGCCAGATCTGCAATCCGACGCCATCGGATTGTCCCACCCCATCGCTCAACTCCTGCGGAGCGTTCCCATGGCAGATCTTCACCCTCAACCGGCAGTCCAACCAGCCAGTGGTCCTCAGGCGACGACCCCGCGGCGACGTCGCTTCTTGACCGAAGCCCTGGCCGTCGTGATCGGCGGTTTCGTGATGGTGTTTCCATTTGCCGCCGGATTGGCTCCATTCTTCGATCCTCTGCGTCGCACCACCGGTGGCGGCAAACACGTTCGCGTGACCCCGCTCGATGCCCTGCCCGACGACGGTCTTCCGCATCCGTTTACCATCACAGCCGACATGACTGACGCCTGGACGTTGTTGCCGAACGAGCCGATCGGCCGCGTGTACTTAATTCGCAAGCAAGGGACCCAGACCGTTCGAGCGCTAAGCGCGATCTGCCCCCACCTGGGATGCATGGTGGGCTACGACGCCGCCCATGAGTTGTTCCGTTGCCCCTGCCATACAAGCGCATTCGACTTAGATGGCACGCGTCGGCTCGATATCAGCAAGGTTCCGCCGCGCAACATGGATTCGCTCACGTGCAAAGTCGAAAACGGTGAAGTCTGGGTGGATTATCTGAACTTCAAGACCGGCCTGGAGAAGCAGGTCCCCAGAGCCTGAACTGCCCGTGCCACCGCTCGCCGCGAGCAGTGCCACATTCGCGCGAGGTGTCGATGAAGGCGTTGCTCAACTGGCTCGATGATCGCACCGGGATTCGCGACTTTCTCAGCGATGCGCTGTACGAAAGCATTCCCGGCGGAGCGCGCTGGCGCTACGTCTGGGGGAGCACGCTGGTGTTTACCTTCTTCGTGCAGGTGGTGACCGGCGTCTTCCTTTGGATGCAGTACAGCCCTAGCGCTCAAACCGCTTGGGAAAGCGTGTACTACATCCAGTATCAAACGTCGGGCGGCTGGCTGTTGCGTGGCGTCCATCATTTCACGGCCCAAGCAATGGTCGTGCTGCTGGTTTTTCACATCCTGCAAGTCGTGATCGACGGCGCCTACCGCGCGCCGCGCGAGGTGAACTTCTGGCTGGGGCTGATCTTGATGCAGATCGTGCTCGGCCTCTCACTCACCGGATACCTGTTGCCTTGGGATCAGAAAGGATATTGGGCTACACGCGTCGCCACGAATCTGATGGGCCTGGTCCCCCTGTTTGGCGAAAAACTGCAATCCCTCGTGGTCGGCGGACCCGACTACGGCCATCACACGCTGACCCGCTTCTTCGCGCTGCATGCCGGCGTTTTGCCCGGACTTTTGATTTTTTTTCTGGTGCTGCACGTTTACATGTTTCGCCGGCACGGCATCACGCACAAGCTGCCCGCCAAATACGAAGACGGCACGTTCTGGCCCGATCAGGTGCTTCGGGACGCGGTGGCCTGTCTGGCCGTCATGGCGGTGGTGCTGTTCCTGGTTGTCCGGGCCGCGGTTCTCAGCGGAGAAACGGATGTCACTCGACTGGGCGCGGATCTGGGCGCACCGGCCGACCCCTCGGTGCCTTACTCGGCCGCACGCCCCGAATGGTATTTCCTGTTCCTGTTCCAGTTTCTGAAGCTGTTTCCGGGTGAGCTGGAGGCGATTGGGGCCATCTACCTACCGGGCCTGATCCTATTGTTGCTGTTTTTGATGCCGATCGTGGGTCGTTGGAAGTCTGGCCATCGCTTGAACGTGGGACTGGTGATGGCTCTGGTGGCCGGGGCGGGCTTGCTCACCTGTCTCGCCTGGCACGACGACCATCGCGGGGCGGAATCGGCCAATTTTGGCAAAGCCGTCGTCCGCGCCCAGCGCGAGGCGGAACGCTCCATCGAACTGGCCAAGGCACATGGCATTCCCCCCGCCGGCGCCCTGACACTCCTTCGCGCCGATCCAACGATCCGAGCGGCACGCGCGTTCGATGCGCGCTGCGCGGTCTGCCACGGAACGCCGCCAGCCGCCGACGACCAGGGCCAACCGCTGCGTAACGGTGCTCCATCGCTGGGGGGCTTCGCCAGCCGAGCGTGGATCGCCGGCTTGCTTGATCCCCAGACCGTTGCAGGTCCCCACTACTTCGGAAACACCGCCCATTGGGACGGGGACATGGCGAGCTTCGTAAACGGTGATCTCAAAGCCTGGAAGAAGAACGAGATCGAAGACGTGGTCATGGCGCTTTCGGCCGAAGCGCAGCTTGAGTCGCAAGCCGACGCCGATCGGGCGGACGCCGAGCGAATCAAGGCCGGTCAGGCGCTGATCCGAGATGAAGAACGCTGTGCTGAGTGTCACAAGTTCCATGATGCCGGTGCCGACGGAACCGCGCCCGACCTCACCGGCTACGGCAGCAAAGCATGGCTCACCCAGTTCATCAGCAACCCTGCAGACCCGCGTTTCTACGGCGACAACAACGATCGTATGCCCGCCTTCGCCACAGCGCCGGCGGGCGCTGCGCTTTCCAGCGAAGCGATCGCGGAAATCGTCGGTTATCTCCGCAGCGACTGGAATCAGCCAAAGTAGCAGTCAGCGGACTCAGTTGCGGTTGAATGTGGAACCGGGGCAGAAGGCAATCACACAGAATTATGCGCTGACGTGCCGAGCCAGGGCCTGGTGGGTGGATTTGGCGTGGGGCAATGCCAGGTTCCATGCCCGTAGCCTAAAAGGCTGCGAAATGGTAGAGTGCGTGTCCGTCGGGCGGCGATGCGAGTATTTCGATTGCCTCAAAATCCTTGGTCATGTTTGCGATGAAATCAAAAGATGCTGCGCTGCCAGTCATCCCCGGAAGCTTTGAGCCAACGATGGAGCACTTGTTCACGCGTCGCCAGGCGATGGGTCTGTCCGCGGGAGGTGTGCTGATGGGAGCTGCAAGTGCGGCGGCGGGAGCCGAGCCGCTCGACTCGGGCAAGCGCTGGAAGTCGGTGCTGACGCTGAACAAACATCGTCAGTGCGTGGCCGGAACCGAGGCGGCGCTCGTGGCGGCCATTCGCAACGGCGCTGACTTGCGGATTTCCACGGAGTTCATCTTTAATCAACACGTGGATACGAGTTCCGACAATGACGAACTCTTGGAAGAGGTGTCGGAGTTTCACGTCACCTATCTGGTGGACGACCGCTGGTGCGCGGGGATCATGACACAGCGGCAGCCGGTCGAGTTGCCAGAGGGCTTCGGTCCGCGGCCTTCGATGTCGTTTTTTCTCTACAACCAGGATGGCCAACAGGCCATTGGACGTCCCCATCTTGATGGCGAGCCGAGCGTGGGGTCACCGGGTCCGTCGCCGCTGCCGGATGTGTCTTCGATGCCCAAGATGCACCTCTTCGACCACTGGGATGCGGACACGAACGCTACCAGCACGAACTTCGTCTACGATTTTGAAACCTTCCGCTACATCGTACGGGACGATTGGCGGGAAGTGCTCGCGCACGGCTCGGACGGCACGGTGGTGAGCGGCTCGTACGAGGAACTGGCCGAGGCGAGCCGCGCTGGCGCCCAGGTAAAGGTCGCCATTCGCGGATTGTGCGCCGACCTGACCCAAGAACCCATCGCGGCCATCGAACACGAGGTGTTTATCGAGGCTGGTTGGGTTTACAACCATACCAGACAACAGCGATTTGCGGCGGCATTGCACCCTTTGGTGCGCGTGGCCCCGGCGATCCCCGTCCGCTACCGCAGCAAGAATTGGGATTTTGGCTGGCTGCTGGTTCGCACGGACGGCCACGTGGCGCGGTGGTTGGTTGATCCCTACAGCCTTAAGTTTTCCAGGAGCGAGGCGCGCCATGCCCTGCGCTGGTTTATCCTCGCCTGAACTCTTGCCAGCGGTCGGAAGATGTACGCGAACTCATAGGCCTTGACCGCCGCGCGCTGCGACCCAAATTGTCGCACCGGCCTCTTTTGGAGAGTCTTGAGACCCGGCTGGCATTGGATAGTGGCTTCCCTTCGGTCCTCTGAGGCGTCGATGAAGACGACGGCGAGTTGTTCTCGATCGCCGAATATACGCAGATCGCCAACTTGCGCTCCGGCACGGGCCTCCCCAGTTCGTTTGTCGAGGCCATCTCCTATGACGGTCAGCAAGGGCAATTCCTGGCCAACGACGATGATAGCAATAATTTCATCATCTACACCGAGGCGGGAGGCGTGAAGGTCCTCGGCACACTACGCGGCCTCACCGACGTGGAAGGAATGGAGTTTCTGCCGTTTCGAAATGGTGGCGGAGGAGGAGGCTAGGAACCTGCCGATGCCGAATTCGCGGCCAACCAAGGCCTCGCGGCGGCTCAAATTGCCAGTGCTCAAATCAACGCATCCGTCGTCGACGAGATCATGAAAAACGCGGGATCGCCTCGTCAGGGACGGCATGGATGATGGGCCGATTCAGCGATTGGGGCTAGAAGCCAATTTTGGCAGAAATGCTAGCCCTACTTATCTTCACCAGGCAACCACCGGATCAAAACGCGGCAAAGTTTGTGAAACCGCTACAGTTTTACATTCCAGCGGTCGATTGGTAAGGACGTGCCGTAGGTCAGGCTTTCCAGCCTGATTTGCGCACCGTTGAGAATTCTTCTCTCGCAAAGGCAGGCAGGCTGGAAAACCTGTCCCAGGTCCATGTGGTGTAAAAAGTGTCGGCAGGATGTGCCAGGCGTGCCGTCGAAAAACGGCAAGCTGCGGTGTTTACGCTGCGGCACGCTGGTCACGAGCGACGCGACGGTCGACGGCATAATCAACGTGGCCGCCGGCGTTCGCGCAATGGCTGATTACGGCCTCGAACTTACTGCGGCCGCGCCAACAGGATCGAAACCGTCGATGGATTTCGACGATTGGGACCTCGACCCCGACTTGCGATCCTTCAAGAATGCGCGCTCGGCCCACCACATGGCCAATTTGCCGCCGAACCCTGGCCTGGGAAACTGGCATCGCATGGATGCGAACCATGCGATGGCCCCTACCGGGCAGCCACCTGCCCTTGCTCAACCGTTGATGCCGCCAACGACGCATGCGCGCTGTGAGCGGTCGATCGAAAGGCGTGAATCTGCCAAACGGGCTTCATGGCTCGCCTGGTCGGTGATGTCTCTCGGTTTGATGGCCTTCACCTGCGGCGGCGTGCTTCTGGCGTGGTCTTTCCTGTCGGGCCGATTGGACTTATGGAACCTGGGCATACCCGTGAGCGTGTCGGGACAGATCGCACTCGTGGCAGGTTTGGTCTTGCAACTGGAGCGAATCTGGCAGAACAACCGCTACGCCGTGGACAAGCTGGAAGAGGTCGACGCACACCTGGCGGACATCAAGCACTCGCAATCGTTGTTGCGCGTCAATCATGGTTCCGCCTCGCAAGCCTTCTACGCGCACATGGCCGAAGGCGCGAACCCATCACTACTGCTGGCCGACCTCAAGGGCCAGCTCGATCTGCTGGCGGTGCGGCTGGCGGAGCGACGGTCGTAACCTTTCACGGGCCGAGGACTGGCTAATTTTCCCGGCGAATTCAAGAGAGGCGCGTCGTCCTGTTGGACGGTCGCCCAACGTGGTTCCCGGGAAAATGTGCCTGTCCCCGTCTATTGGCCCGTGAACGGTTACCGACGGTCGTAGGACGGATCGAAAATCCGTCCTACAGTTCCAGCGGAAAATCGCTCACTAGCTCCACGCCGGTCGCGGTCACCAGGTAGTTGTTTTCCAGTCGAATTCCGCTGCGGAAGCGTGGCGCGTATAAACCTGGTTCGCAGGCAAAGACTTCACCCTCTTGAAATGTGTCATCCCAGTTGGGATTGAGATGCGGCGCTTCGTGCGGAAAAAGTC
>SXHT01000101.1 GCA_005773095.1 Planctomycetaceae bacterium | reverse complement strand
CCGGGAGCGAACGACCAAGTTCACGCGGCGGGCGCAAGTGACTTGACGATTCGAAAACCCCCGGCTCGCCCGCTCCGGTGCGCCTTGTTCGCCACGTTCGTTGCCCACCTCGATGGCCGACAATGAAGTCGTGGCCAATCATCCGACCACGAAGGACACGACGAGCACGAAGTGATCAGAGAACGAAACGTTTAATGAAATCTTTCAGCTTCGTCACGTTGCAGTTCCTCAGTAATCCGATCTTGACACCCGCCAATTTCATGTGCGTCAACAGTTGGGCTGCGTGAATTCCGCTGATCTCCTCGACACTCTTCAATTCGACGATCAGTTGCTTTTCCACGAGAATGTTAATTCGGTATCCACAATCGAGCCGAATGTCTTTGTATTCTACCGGCAGCGGCTGCTTGAGTTGAAATGCGATCCCGTTGCGATTTAGTTCATGAGTCAGACATTGTTCGCAGGCGGATTCCAGCAGTCCCGGTCCCAAACGCCGGTGAACTTCGATGGCACAGCCGATGCCCCGATTGGATAGCTCGTCGAATTCCATCTTCGGCCCTTCGCGTCCTTCGTGGTTCCAATCCCCCGCGTCGCCGAGGTTCCAACGCTCTTGAGTGGCGAACGACCGAAGCTCAGCGACCTGGCCAAGAAGATGCCCATTCCCAGTTTCGCGTCACGTTGTCGGGCGCGAGTTCCTTGAGTCGGTCCTGCTCACAACCGCGCGTATTTTTCTCGTGGTCTGCTGCCACGTTCCGCTCAACGTATGCGCCGAAGTGCTTGAAAGAAGCGTTTGAAGCAGCATGGGATGTGAAACTCCGGCATCCTTTACCAACCCGACTGTGCCGCTCGCCCTGAGAACTTCGCCACTCCTGTCCAACTTACGCAGTTTCCCGTCCCCGTCATTGAATCCCGCCACAGGCCCCACTCAGAGGCAACTCGCCGGGAATTGCCGATGCCCAAGCTCCGCAGCGCCCAAAGCCACGCGGCATGGTTGCTCAACTCACGAGTCGTGTTAATTCTTTCCGTTTGGTGGCATCCGGGCGAAAAGCGCAATACAATCCTGGTTGGCAGCCTCGGTCGGCGTCGAGGCGTTTTTGTCCATCTTCCAGGGGAGGTATGCCATGAAACGTTTTGCGATTCTCGTTGCAATTGCGATGTTGATGGGATTGGTTGGTGCGGCGGCGGAAGCGCAGGTGATCTACAGCCCGCCGGTGGTCACTTATCCCGCGCCGGTTACAACCTTTTACGCCCCCGCTCCCGTTTACTATCCGCCGGCTCCCGCACCAGTCACCGCGTACTATGGCCCGGCTCCGGTCACAGCTTACTACGCGCCCGCTCCGGTTCCCTATGCCACCTACTACGCACCGGCTCCGGTCGTTTACGGACGACCCGCGGTCGTGCGAACGAAGGTTTATTATCCGGGCCAGCCCGTAAGGAACTTCTTCCGCGCGATCACTTGGTAACATAGCATCAAGACTTCCATTCTTCATCATCGATCGGCGAGGTAACCACCGATTTTGAGAAGCCACTAAGTCGCTCATCTCCCACGGTTCCATCATTAACCCCCGATCTCGATCAGCAAAACGTGACCGCGTCCGCGAACCAACGGCGTTCGGTGTCCGTTAAGAATGAGTTCGCCTTTTCGCTCGGAGAAATGCTGGCGATTGTGTTCGTGGCGGCATACCTGGTGGCATTTTTTCGCGTGCCGCTGTCCGCTGACTCGCTGCCTGGCGAGGGGCACTCGCTTCGGCGGCTGGAGTTGCTCACGCTGTTGACGGTGCCAGCGGCGCTGGGGGACGTGCTTCGACAGGACCCGGCGCCCGGCTGGCTTCAAGATCGGGTGTACCTGCTGGCGATTGCGACCGGCTATCTGGTGGTGGCCGCCACGTTGGGATCCGTGCTGCTGCGCTGGTTGCGGCCGAGCGTGGCCGGTTCGCGCATCGAGCAATGGGTGTTTGCCCTGGCACTTGGCATGAGCGGGCTATCGCTGGCGACGCTCTTGCTGGGCGTGTTGGGTCTCCTTAACCGGTGGCTATTCTTGACCATCGCAGTTGCGATCGGAATTGCCTTCGCCCTGGCGAGACCGCGTCATGACAACGCCGCCGCTCGGCACGTTGCGAGTTCTCCGGCGGCCGAGGCTGGCGGTCTCGGGCCGGGCTGGCTCTGGATACTTGCGCCGCTGGTGGTCCTGCTTGTTTCCAGCGCGATGCTGCCGCCGCTGGATTTCGACGTACGCGAATATCACTTGCAGGCCCCGAAGGAGTTTTTCCAGAACGGCCAGATCGGGTTCCTGCCACACAATATCTACGCCAACATGCCACTTGGCGCCGAGATGCATGCGCTTGCGTCGATGGTGATCACGCGGGATTGGTTCACCGGCGCCTTGGTCGGCAAGACGATCATCGCGTGTTTCGCGCTCATTACGGCCGCCGCCGTTTATTCGTTTGGCTGCCGATTTTTTTCGCGATCGGCAGGTGGGCTGGCCGCGATCGTGTATTTGTCGACGCCCTGGGTGCTGCTCGTTTCCAGCCAGGGACTGGTCGACGTCGTCGTGGGCTGCTACGCGTTGCTGGCGATCTACGCGCTCGCGCTTTGGCAGCGAGCGATTGCCGATGGGGAGGCGGCGATTGCCACGCGCCGGCTGATCCTGTGTGGGCTGATGGCGGGGAGCGCGGCGGCGTGCAAGTACCCGGCGATGGTGTTTGTGGCGCTGCCGATCATCGGGTTTGTGGCGATTTCTAGCGTGGTGCCGCGCGACCACCGATCGCGTCTTTATGGGGCGGTCGTATTGATGGCGGCCATGGCGGTTACCTGCGGTCCGTGGTTCGTTAAGAACTGGGTTCTCGCGGGCACTCCCACGTATCCGCTGCTCTACTCCGTTTTCGGCGGAGAAACTCGGACCCCCGAAAAAAACGCTCAGTGGAAACAGGCCCATCGGCCACCTGACTTTGCGGCAGGCGACTTTGCGAATCGCCTGCAACGTGCATTCGTGACCAGCGAGTGGCTTGGAGTCGCCATGGCCCCGCTGGCGGCGTTAGGCGTGGCAGCGGCTTTTCTTCGCCGTCGTTGGGCGCCGCGCGACGGCGGTCCGATGCTCGTCCTGCAAGTGGTGGGCTACTGTGCAATTGTGTTTGTGCTTTGGTGGCTATTGACGCACCGCATCGATCGGTTCTTGATTCCCTTAATGCCCATGGCCGCACTGATCGCAGGGAGCGCGATGGGCACCGCGGGACGACCGCTTCGCCGAGAATTGACAGCGGCGCTGTTAGCGTTAAGCGTGCTTTACTCCGTCGCGGTTGGCATATTTGTGTTTCACATGGCCACGGTCGCAACGCTCGTTGCATCGGCAAACGGTTGGTTCGTCCAGGAGGACTATGGACGACAGCGAGCCTCTCTAGTCGATCTCCCTCCTGGCCTGGAGATCCCAAATGGAAAACGATTGTTGCTCGTCGGGGATGCGCAGGCGTTCGACTATCGAGTGCCCGTGCTCTACAACACCTGCTTCGACGCGTGTGTGCTGGAAGAGATGATTGCCGGGAAATCGGCCGATCAGGCCAAGGCCGCGTTGCATGCCGCCAAAGTTTCGCACATTTATTTCGATCGGCATGAACTGGCCCGTTACCGTTCGCGCGGCAACTATGGCTACAGCGCCTATCCCAACCAGGAGCGATTCGACCGCTTGGTTGCGGAGGGAGTCCTGCGGAAATTTGACAGGGACGTTTTCGAGGTTGCCAAGTGATCCATGCTGATGTTGCCGGATTTGCCCACTTCGCGTAATGTGCCGCAGTTGGAACATGTACTGGAGCATGCGGCATGGTAACCGTTCACGGGCAATGAGAGGGGGACAGGCACATTTTCCCGGGAACCACGTTGGGCAACCACCCAACAGCAGGACACGCCTCTTTCAAATTCGCCGGGAAAATGAGCCAGTCCCCGGCCCGTGAACGGCTACGCGGCATGCATTACCGTCTCCGCGCTTCCACCGAGAAATTACCGGATGATTGCTCAAAATTCCGCTCCTGTCGCGGATCGAAACGCGGGTCCTTTATCGTCGCAAGTGGCCTGGGGCTGCTGGCGTGCGACGCAGTATTTGCTTGCGCACCAACAGCAGGATGGCCATTGGTGCTTCGAGCTGGAAGGGGACAGCATTCTTGAGAGCGAGTACCTGCTGCTGCAAGCATTCTTCGGCCGCGATCGCTCTTTCCGCTCGCACAAGGTTGCGGCGTGCCTGCTCGAGCAGCAGTCGCCAGGCGGCGGCTGGGTGATGTATCCTGGTGGCGGCGTCGATGTGAGCGCCAGCGTCAAAGCCTATTTTGCGCTCAAGCTGGCTGGCCACGATCCGCAGAGCGAACCCATGCGGCGTGCCCGCTCCGCGATTCTTGCGCATGGCGGCGCGGACGCGGTCAACAGTTTCACGCGGTTCTATCTGGCGTTTCTCGGACAGATTCCGTATGACCGCTGCCCCGCGGTGCCGCCTGAGATTGTACTCATGCCGACGTGGTTTCCCGTGAACCTCTACGCCATGAGCGCGTGGTCGCGTGCGATGGTAGTCACGCTTTCACTGATCTGGGCGAAAAAGCCGGTCACCAAGATCGATCCATCGCTAGGCATTGCCGAACTGTTTTTGAGTCCGCCGGAATCGTGGTCGCTGCCCCGCTGTCCCGGCAAGCCGGCGAGCAAATCACCGCTCAGTTGGGACCGCTTTTTTCGCACGATCGATGTCTGTTTCAAGTGGTGCGAGGCACGCGGCCTGATCTGGTCGCGA
The DNA here is from genome assembly GCA_005773095.1 of Planctomycetaceae bacterium. Lineage (GTDB taxonomy): Bacteria > Planctomycetota > Planctomycetia > Pirellulales > PALSA-1355 > SXHT01. Next base: position 1,460 of record SXHT01000101.1, on the reverse strand, counting down.
AACTACGCGGTCAAACGAGCGGAGCGCTGGATGCTGGAGCGGTTTGCCGACAGCGACGGCTTGGGAGCTATTTTTCCCCCCATGGTATGGAGCATCGTGGCACTGAAATCGCTCGGATATCGCGAGTCCAGCCCGGAACTGACCTACTGCCTCGATCGCCTCGACAGTCTTTTGCTCGAGGACGAACAATTCGCGTGGCTGCAGCCGTGCAAGTCGCCTGTTTGGGATACCGCGATTGCCCTGCGAGCGCTCGAAGCGGGGGGCGTTCCAGCCAACGACGCTGCGATTGTGCGGGCTGTGGAGTGGTTGCTTAAGAACGAGGTGCGGCGTGCTGGCGACTGGCAGAAGACCGTTCGCGCCGAGCCCGCCGGCTGGTGCTTTGAATACGCCAACGCGTTTTATCCCGACGTGGATGACACCGTGATGGTTCTGATGGCATTGCAGGCGCAGTTCGAACGAGGTTCGAAGCGGTTTCCCCCCTCCCTCGATGGGAGAGGGACCGGGGGTGATGGAGAGCGGAACGCGGGAGCTATCGCCGCCACCGACCGCGCCGAGCGCTGGCTCCTGGCAATGCAAAACAGCGACGGCGGATGGGGCGCATTCGACCGCGACAATGACCGCGAGTTTCTCTGCCGTGTTCCCTTCGCCGATCATAACGCGATGATCGACCCGAGCACGCCCGATCTGGCGGCCCGCGTACTTGAATGTTTCGGCAAGCTCGGCCGTCGCGTGGGAGATCCCTCGATCGATCGCGCGATCGATTATCTTCGGGATACGCAAGAGGCCGACGGTAGTTGGCATGGCCGTTGGGGCGTCAACTACATTTACGGCACGTGGCAAGCGATTTGCGGAATCGTGGAAGCCGGCGTGCCACGAAACGACCCGATGATTGTCGCCGCAGCCCGTTGGTTGGTTGAGCATCAGCATGCCAGCGGCGGTTGGGGTGAATCGTGCGGCAGCTACGCAGACCCCTCGCTTTGCGGCCAAGGTTTGCCAACCGCTTCGCAAACCGCCTGGGGGGTGTGGGGGCTGGTCGCCGCTGGCTACGCCAGGCATCCGGCCGCCGAGCGTGGCGTGCGTTACCTCATCGAGAGGCAGCGGCCGGACGGCGCTTGGGATGAAGAGGAATTCACCGGCACCGGCTTTCCCCAGGTATTTTATCTGCGGTATCACGGATACCCGGTTTACTTTCCGCTGATTGCACTCGGACTTTGGCAGAAGGAAATGTGAGGTCGAATGGGCGTACCAATTTCTCAGATGTGGACGGTTGCAAGCTATGTGCTGGGCAAGCGCATGCGGGGAGTGGAGCGTTATCCACTGGTGTTGATGCTGGAGCCACTTTTTCGCTGCAACCTGGCATGTTTCGGATGCGGCAAGATTCAGCATCCGACCGAAACGTTGCGGCGGCAGCTTTCCGCCGAACAGTGCTTCCAGGCGGCCGAAGAGTGTGGCGCGCCGAT
>SXHT01000100.1 GCA_005773095.1 Planctomycetaceae bacterium | reverse complement strand
GAACAGCTCCTGAAGGAAGTCACCGACTTTGAGGTCGCCGATGGCCGCGTGCAGTGGGTCAATCAAGGGGAGCAACTGGTGTGGGTCGACAAGGGAAGCTCCGACGGCTTGCGTCAACAGGTTTCCTTCAAAGTGATCGATCGGGATGAGCCGAATCCCGCGACCGCGGCTACCAAAGGCACCATCGAGGTGATTCGCGTCACGAATGGCCACACGGCCGAGGCGCGCATCATTTCCGACGATCCGACCAATCCCATCATGCCGGGAGACCTGCTCTTCAGCACCGTCTGGCAGGCCGGGCGGATTGAGCGCTTTGCGCTGGCCGGATTCATGGATATCAACGGCGATCTCCTCAGCGACCGCGATCTGATCAAACAACTGATTACGCTCAATCGTGGGGTTATCGACTCGGAAGTTACCGATGACGGTAAGCGAGTGGGTGAGCTGACTGTGGCCACCAAGTATCTCGTGATGGGGGACCGCCCCACCGATAAGAACGTAAAGCCAGACATGATCAAAAACTACGGCTGGACCATCGAGCAGGCCGAGAAGCTTGGCGTGCGAGTGATGCCGGTTTCCAAGTTCCTGGACCACATCGGTTACACGGCGCAGCAAAAGACGGTGTCGCTCGATGCAGGCGGGTCTTCCTCCGACTTCAAAGCCACTCTGCCCGACGTGCCGCGCCGGAGCCTTGGCAAAACCATCGACTACTCGCCCATCCGCCCGAAGTCGAAAAAGACGACGTACTAACTGGCCGGCTGCTCCGCCACGGCAAACAGCCGCTGGCGAAGTGCCGCCACGGCCTCTTGCCGGGGACGCAACTCGGAGCTCAGCATTCCAGTCTGGAATCGGTCCGGTTCCAAGAACAGCCGCGCCGGGACCGCAAGCTGTTGAGAGCGGGCCAACTGCTTGAGCAGGGTTTTGCTCGCCCGATCCAATGTGTGAGCTTTGCAGAGGGCGTTAAACAGTGCGCGCGGGCTGTTGAAAAGCCGCCGTTTGTCCTGATTGGCTAGAACGCGGGCCAGCGCGCCAAACGCCACAAGGACCAACACTGCGACAAATGCCCACCACAACAAATCCGTTGGATCGAACGACTCGCGCTTCTCGCGGAAGCCGCTGCCCATGTCGCGGAAGATCTCCGACGAGCGCTCAGCCAACAGCAGCACCGGAAAGGGGAAGTTATTCATGGGAGGGCCTCAGCCGTTCTCGCGTCGGCCGCGGTTAGAGGTGTGTGCGACCTGGTGGCACGTTGAGCAAGTTCCTGCAAACTTCGCTCGGCGGTCTCTTGCACTATGAGGGCCCGATCGCGCATCGCCTCGCGTAGTGCCTGGCGGACGGCCGGCGTATCGCATACCGCCAGGGCTTTGGCGGCCTCGGCGCGGACCAGGTGGTCCTCGTCGACCAAGAGCGCCAAGATCGGGACCTCGAGCTGGGCCACTGCGTCCATGGCGCAAGCCACGGCGATCGCCCGGAGCCGCCTGGTTCGCGAATGGTTCTTCATTTCCTCGCGCAAGGAGGGAATGGCATGCGAGTTGACCTTCTTGACCAGCAGGCCCGTGCTTTTGCGCACATCCTCAGCGAGCAGTTCGAACGCGGACAGGTAGCGATCGTAATCGAACTCGCTGAGGCTCCCAGCGGCCGCTTCGCGAACGATCTGGTGGGGACTGTCCACGAGCGCAATCAACCGCGTGAGCGCCTCGGGGATGCCACGCGCCCGCAATTGCGAGACAACAGCGGCCTGCACGCACGGGTCCTCGTCTTCCAGGGCCTTAAGCACCAAGGTGTTGGCTAAAGCTCCGTGGAAATGAGCGATCGCCTCCGAAGCCATGCGCCGACCGCCCGGTTTGCCTTTTGTTAACAGGTGCTCAATGACCTTGAAGGCGTCGGTGCGTTTCACGTTCGAGGCCATCAGCATTTTCACTGCGCTGTGCTGGCAGGCATCATCGAGCGCATCAAGCACTTCGAAACGGCCGCGTAGCCAGGGAATGTTTTCGACTCGCTTGAGATTGGCTCTGGCAACCGCCGACGGCTCGTAGCCGATCTTGCGCAGCACGTGCTGCACGAATTTCTGGTCGGACCGCCGGGCCAGCACGCCCATCGCCGTCGAGGGTGCGTGGGGATCGTCAAGGAAGCTCAATAGCATCCGCATCACGCCGCTTCGCTCCTGATGCAGGAGTCCGTCGACAACGGCCAGATAGACCGGGTGCAGCGGATCGATCAAGATTTGCTTCAGCACGGCGTTGTCGCGTTCGGCCAGTGTGAGGAACGCGATCATGATCTCGCTGCGACCGTGCCTGTTGAACCGCCGGATCGAGTTCTCCAGCGACGAGACGACATGCGCGCGCACCAACTGCGGGTCGCGGCGGTCGTTGTAATCGCGAGGGCTGGAAAGCTGTTCGTAAAGCAGGTCGGCCAGCGAGAGGAGTGTTTTCGCGGCCAGCGTGGAGTTCTCGTTGGCCTCGTCTTCAGCAGCGGTAATCAGGCTCTGCATCAAATCATATTCGCGAAACCAAAGAACCGCGTCGCAAGCGTTGGCGCACATCTGGGCGTCGGCGCCGAGCACGGCGTCTCGCAGAGCCTGCGTAAGCTGACCACGACCTTCGCCGATGATTTGACGCCATCGTTCGCCGCCGCGGTGCAGGCGCGAGAGCAGCTCCCGCTGCCCGATCGGGCTGCGGCGAGCCAGCAGTGCGCGAATCGCCCCTTCCTGAATCGTCATGTCGGACGAATCGAGTGCCGAAATAAGCACCGGCAGGGCGGCTTCGTTCTTGGTTTCCGCCAATACCGAAAGCGTGCGCTCGATGCCGAATTGCTTATTTTGGGAAACCTGGCTGGGCATGGTCGGGACTGCCAAAGGAGATTGGTTCTTCGTCGAAATCGACGAGGTTCGCTGCAAAAGTCTAGCTAATTGTTAGGCCTTGCGCCGTTTTCCCAACCGGCCGATCGGTTATAACTGCGGTAGCGGCTGTGTCTGAGAATCGTTGCGGTGGCTTGCAATCCGCAGTTGATTGGCAAAGACTGGCGATTGGATGGCTGGTACGGTTTTTAGGAGGGGTGCCGATTATGCCTGGTCCGCTCAAAGCGCAAGAGATATTCGACCGCGAGTTTCTGGAAATCCGCGCCAAACTCCTGCAGCTCGCCGCGCATTTCGACCGCATCGAGCGCGGCGTCGGCGAGGTTGATCTCAGCAAGATCCATTTGCTGCGCGAGGCCCTGGTGATTCTCGCGGACATCGATGGGGGTCCCTACCGGACGGAGAAGCTGCAAATGATTTTTTCGCGCCCGTACGACCCCGAGTGGCGGGCGAATTTAGGCATCGAAACAGCAGGCCAGCCGCGTTGTTAAACAGAAATTCTTTCCCGAGATTTAGGCGATTCCAGCTGGGGCCGGGAGCGAAGATTCATGGACTACATCGATCCTCACATCCACATGGTCTCGCGGGTCACGGACGACTATGAGACGCTGGCCAAGATGGGCTGCATCGGCATGAGCGAACCGGCGTTTTGGGCCGGCTTCGATCGCGGCAGCGTGGATGGGTTTCGCGACTACTTCCGCCAGCTCACCGAGTTTGAACCCAAGCGAGCCGGCTGGTACGGAGTACAGCACTACAGCTGGCTATGCATCAACGCCAAAGAGGCCGAAAACGTGAGCCTCTCTCGGCAGGTGATCGCCATGATTCCCGAGTTTCTCGACACACCGGGTGTGCTCGGCATCGGCGAAATCGGCCTCAACAAGAATACTCACAATGAGTCGATCGTGTTTCTCGAGCACCTCGACCTGGCGATGAAAACGAACGAGCAAATCCTGATCCATACTCCGCATCTGGAAGACAAATTCCAAGGCACGCGGATGATTCTGGATATGCTCTGCGACGACAAGCGAATCGACCGCGGCCGCGTGCTGGTCGATCATGTCGAAGAGCACACCATCCGCCATGTGCTGGAACGTGGCTTTTGGGCTGGAATGACGCTGTATCCGGTCAGTAAGTGCACGCCCGAACGAGCCGTGGACATGGTCGAGCGATATGGCCCGGAGCGGCTGCTGGTGAACAGTGCGGGAGACTGGGGCCCCTCGAAGCCGACCGCCGTGCCCGACTTCATCATGGCGATGCGCCGACGTGGTCATCCGGAAAGCCTGATCCGCCGCGTGGTTTACGAGAATCCGCTGGCATTCTTCCGTCAGAGCAGGGGGTTTCAGTTCACGCCACCGACCTAAGCGCATGGCAAGGATCTGCGGCCGAGCAGTGGCAGTCCGGCGAACCAGACCGTTATCGCAGACCCGCCTGATCCGAGCCTGGCAAAGAAGGTTCGCCGTCGAGGATCGAATTCCACTTGGTCATTTGATCGACCGTCAGGATGCCTTCGACTTGCATCCAGGCACGGCGAATCATGAGCAGACCCAGATGCGACGAGGAATCGGGCGATTGATCCTTGTGATCGATCGCCACGCTTGCCAAATGGTCCATCAGCGTTTCGACCACGTGGTCGATCTTCCGCTGCTGATGGTCGGTCATTTTGAGCGCCTTGACGAACTGCCGCGAGGTGAGTTCGTCGAGGGAAGAAAAGCTCTTGCTAAGCGCCGCCAATCGTTGGCCCGGATCGCGGGGAATGTCGGGCCGCAGGAGCGATGCCTGCGACGCCCCTGCCCATGAGAACGAACCCAATCGGGTCAGTCCAACCATGGCGCCGAGCCCTACGCCAAACGCCAATAACCCCACCGCCGACCTGACGCTGCGGCCAAACCAACGCGTGAAGAGTGCGCGGTTGCCGGCGAGTCTTGGCTCTTCGGCAATCTCGCTGACACGCTGCAAACCGACGCTGGTCGCGCCGCTGTCGTCAAACTCAACCCGTGTTACGCGGCAGATGCTCTGTCCCGAACTGGTGGTCAGCCCCGCCAACTCACCTTCACAAATCACTAATTCCTGCTCGCTTTTCACGCCAAACCCACCGGCCGATTCGTCGACGATGCGGACCACGACTTCGCCTTCGCTGATTCGCAGCAAGGCGCGGGCATCCCCCTGGGCAGTCGCACATCGAAAGGCCTGGCGACGATTGTCGGACATGGGCGGGATTGCGGTTGGCGAGAATTCAGGGAGCGAATGCAATCAACCGTAGGTTGCAAATCGGAGTCACGGGCACACTCCGCAGCGATGGTCAAGGAATTGAGCGATCCGCGAAATCAGCCAGTTCCTGGCTTCCAATATGCCAATGCCGTTTGTAGCGAATTTAAGGTGGCTTGAGGGTGGAATCGGCGAGCTGCCACAGTTGAATCTCCGCGGCACGTCCGGCACAATAGCGTCGAGGCCCGGCACCGAGGCCATCCCATGCTTACAGCACCGAAGCCATCCCATGCTCAATCCCGCCGCGCGCGTTGCCGTCTATACCGGTTCGTTCGATCCGATCACGCTGGGTCACTTGAACGTCGTGGAGCGAGGCAGCCGACTTTTTGAACGGCTGATCGTCGGCATCGGCGTGAATATTGAGAAGCAGCCGCTGTTCACGCCGGAAGAGCGCGTCGAACAGGTGCGACGCACGACTCAGCACTTGGGCAATGTCGAAGTCTCTTCGTTTTCCGGAATGGCGGTGAGTTTCGTGCGGCAGTGCGGCGCGCGGATCATTCTGCGGGCGGTACGCACGCTGGGGGACATCGAGGCCGAATTCACGATGACGCTGGCCAATCGCCAGCTCGATCCGGGCATTGAGACGGTATTCTTGATGGCCGACGACGCGTTCTCGCACGTTTCCAGTTCGCTGATCAAACAGATTGCCTCTTTCGCCGGCGACGACGAGCTGGCAAGATTCGTGCCCCGCGAAATCATCAGCGAAATCCGCGGCAAGATGCGCGACGCATAAAGCAGCGACCCACGGTTGCGGGGGGCACCACCAACGAACCCGCCCCGCCCACGCGACCAACAGCTGCGGCTGGAAGGTCAATTTTTTCCACCGTTTCCGCTGTCCTGCTTATTGAGATGGCGGCGGAGATAACGGGCCCGTTCGATATTCCGGTCGGCGGTGTCGAGCTCCGTGCCGCGCAGCTTTTGCAGATGGGCCGGCTGGGTGTGAATGAACAGTTCGTTCAATGTCGGAATGGCCACATCGCTAATGAGGCCCAGGTTGACGCCCATCCGGACGCTGGAGAGCAAGTGCATCGTTTCTTCGCTGCTGATGGTCTGGGCGGTGCGCAGAATGCCGTAGGCGCGGCTGACGCGATCGTGCAGCGTTTCGTGGCTCTCCTTGACCAGCACGTCGCGGGCCTTGCGTTCGTACTCAATGATTTGCGGCACGATGTCGCCCACCTGGCTGACGAGCGTCTCCTCGCTCTTGCCAAGCGTGATCTGGTTGCTGATCTGGTAAAAATCACCCATCGCCTGCGAGCCTTCGCCGTACAGACCGCGCACGGCCAGGCCGATTTTCTGCAGGCTGCGAAAGACCTTGTCGATCTGCCGGGTAATCACCAGGGCGGGCAAGTGGAGCATTACGCTCACCCGCATGCCCGTGCCGACGTTGGTGGGGCAGGCAGTGAGAAAACCAAGCTTTGGGTGAAAAGCGAACACCACCTGGTCGCAGAGAATGGTTTCAATTTCGTTGATTTGCTGCCAGACCCCGGTCAGGTCCAGTCCACTGTGCATGACTTGGATGCGAAGGTGGTCCTCTTCATTGACCATCAGGCTGACTTGCTCGTTCTCGGCGATGGCGACGCCGCGCGCGCCTTCACTCTCGGCGTGTTCGCGGCTGATGAGCTGCCGTTCGACAAGGAACTGCCGGTCGATGCCTTTGAGATCGTTGACGTTGAGATAGTCCAACTCGCCGCCGGCCTGCACGTGAATAACGTGGTTCCGCAAGCGTTTTTCGACCTCGCCTCGATCGGCAGGCGTACAGCGGCTGATAAAGGGAAACTCGGCCAGATTGCGCGCAAGGCGAATGCGTGAGCTGATCACGATGTCGCTTTCAGGCCCGGAGCCGCGCAGCCACTCGCCGCTGGATCGTGCTAGTTCCGTGAGGTTCATCGCTGCCTATGCCAGAAATTTCAAATCTGAAATCCGAGTGTCGAAATCCGAAACAAATTCAAGGCACCCCAATCGGAAATTCAAAACGCAGTGACAAACAGACACTCGTTTCGAGATTCGTGCTTCGAATTTCGGAGTTCGACATCCGCATTTTACTCCAACGGCGCTGCCTCCACCATTTTAATTTTGTCCTTCAACTCTTTCGCCTGCTCGTAACGTTCTTCCGAGACAGCTGCCTTCATTTCGCGGCGGAGGCGTATCAACTGGGTGCGGCTATCGGTGCCACCGGCGTACCGTGCGGGACGCTTGCCGGAGTGCTCGGTCTCGCCATGAATGTTGATGATCAAAGGTTCCAGCTCCGCCGAGAAGGCCAGATAGTCGTGCGGACAGCCGAGTCGCCCTTGATTGCGAAATTCGTAAAACGTGATCCCGCACACCGGGCACACGCGCTGGTCGAGCCGGGCAAGCTCTTCGGCCGTCTGGCCCACCGCCATTTGATGGGCGAGCACGCCAGCCAGGGTCGTCGCGGCCGCCGTCTCGTCATCTGACCGGGTCAGATACTGCCGGGCATGGTCTTCGCACAGGTGCAATTCCTGCGGCTTGCCACCGGTGAGTTCGGTGATGTGAAAAGTAGCCAGTTTATCGCACTGTTGACATTTCATAAGGGTTTCCAAGGGGATTCTAACAACGGTCGACGGAGTGTCAAGGCAAGCCCTTGCCACGCTTGAACTTGCCGCAGTACAACGGGTGAGAAGTCGATCACGGCATGCGTTCCCGCGCCACGGTCAGCAGCGGGCCCCCGCAAGGCCGATCATCGGTTCAAACTGCGACGACTCCCATGCACAAGGGGGGCTGGGAGTCGATTTCGCAGAAATATTTTTTCTCGACGAATACACACACTCGCGAAACCGACTCCCAACTCCTGCCGCGCGACTGGCGAAAACGGATCGGCCGTGTGGGCCCAAGCCCCGCCGCGGGTGAGCACGTAATCACTGCACCATGTCACGCCACCATCCCAACCTCGAAACGTTCGCCAGACTCGCTCGGCAGGCGCCGTGGGTGCCGGTCTATCGAAGGCTGCTGGGCGACACGCTGACCCCCGTTTCTGCGTTCCACAAGATCGACGCCGGCCCTTGCGCCTGCTTGTTCGAGAGCGTTGTCGGCGGCGAAAAAGTCGGTCGCTATAGTTTTTTGGCGGCCGATCCCTTTATGCAGATCGAGGCCCGCGGTCATCACCTGGTCGTCACGTCAGCGGATGGCCGCGAAGCGTTTGAGTCGGACGATCCCCTGGAAGAACTCCGTCGCCGCGTGGCGGCGATTCGCACGGTAACGCTACCCGAACTGCCGCCGTTTACCAGCGGAGCGGTGGGATACGCCGGATACGACGTAGTGCGCTACGTCGAGCGATTGCCAAACGCTCCGCTCGACGATCGTGGGCTGCCCGACCTGGCCTTCGCATTTTATGACCACATGATCGTGTTCGATCATGTGAACAAGACGAATGTTGTGGTGGCGATGGCCCGGCTGGACCGCTTCGGAGGGGAGCCCGAGCAGGCTTATGCCGATGCTTGCCGGCGGATTGATGGCCTGGTGGCTCGGTTGGAAGCGGCGGACTCCCCGCTGCAGCCGGCCGATATTTCGCTCGGCGGCGCAGCGTCGATTCTTTACCAATCCAACCTCACGCAAGCGGCCTTCGAGCAGGCTGTGCGGAAGTGCGTCGAGTATATCCGCGCGGGGGACATCTTTCAGGTTGTGCTCAGTCAGCGTTTGCAGCTTGAGATCCAGTCGCCTCCGTTTGAGATCTATCGCACGCTACGGGTCGTTAACCCCAGTCCGTTCATGTTTTATCTGCGCACCCCCAGCGTGACGCTGGTGGGAAGTTCGCCAGAAATCATGGTCCGCGTTGTGGATGGCAAGGTCACCGTGCGACCCCTGGCTGGTACACGCCAACGGGGAGCGACCGACGACGAGGATCGACGGCTGGCGGAGGAGCTGCTGGCCGATCCCAAAGAACGTGCCGAGCATGTGATGCTGGTCGACCTGGGTCGCAACGATGTCGGACGCGTGGCCCAGTATCGCACGGTGGAAGTGACCGACGTGATGACGATCGAGCGCTACAGCCACGTGATGCACATCACATCGAACGTCCACGGTATGTTGGCCGAAGGCAAGGACGCCTTCGATGCTCTGCGGGCCTGCCTGCCCGCCGGCACGGTAAGTGGTGCTCCCAAAGTTCGGGCCATGCAAATCATCGACGAGCTGGAGCCGCATCGCCGCGGGCCGTACGCGGGAGCGGTGGGCTACGTGGATTTCAACGGTAACATGGACACCTGCATCGCGCTGCGGACACTGGTGGTGCAGGGCAGTCGGGCGTATGTGCAAGCCGGCGCCGGCATCGTGGCCGATAGTGTGCCGGAGAGCGAATACCAGGAGACACTGAATAAAGCCCGCGGGCTGCTCAAGGCGATTGAAATTACCGAAGCGCGCTCACAAGCAACCGCCATCGGCCGCTAACGCCCAGGGAGGGCCGACCCAGGGCTTTTGTTGAACCATGCTTATCGAAGCAATCGAACTGTTTCATCTCCGTCTGCCAACGGTGGACAGCGTGCTGGTTCGCCTCGAAAGCAGGGACCAGAGCGGCTGGGGCGAAGCGTGCGTCGGCCGCGAGCCGGTCGCGTCTGCGGAGTGGGCCGGTGGCGTTTTCGCCTGTCTGCGGGACTTTGTGGCGCCGGCCGTGCGTGGACAAGTCGTGCTTACCGGCGACCAGCTGCAGGCGCTGGTGGCACGGTTTCAAGGCCAGGCTGCGGCGAAATCAGCGATCGATTGCGCCTGGTGGGACTTGAACGCGAAGCTGCACGCGACCACGGTGGCAGCGCTCTTGGGAGGCACGCGCGTGACGCATGAGACCGCCGTCACGCTCGACGTGATGCCGACGATTGACGACTTGCTGCGCGCGATCGACGAGCAGCAGCAGAGGCACGCGATGATCCTGCTCAAGTTCCGCCCAGGTTGGGACGAGCAGATGCTGCGCGTCGTGCGACAAATGTACCCGGCCGTGCCGCTGGCGATCGATTGCGATGGCTGTTGCCGGATCGGCCAGCGCGAACTGCTCTACCGTCTGGACGACTTCATGCTCCGCTGGATCGAGCAGCCGCTGCCGGCCGACGACTTGGTGGCCCACGCGATGCTGCAGGAAAACATTCGCACGCCGATTTGTTTGCACCAATCGATTACGTCGCTCGACCGGGTTGAACAGGCCATCGACCTTGGAAGCTGTCGCGCCGTGAAGATCGATCCAGCCCTCGTCGGGGGTTTGACGCCGGCGCGAGCCCTTTACGATTGCTGTCGCGTTTCGAAGTTGCCCCTGGCGGTTGGCGGAAAGTACGCGACCGAGACAGGCCGCTCGGCGCTCGCTGCGCTCGCTGCGCTCGAAGATTTCTCCTTGCCAGCCGACCTGCAAGATCTTACCGGACCAGGGCAAGATCTTCAAATCGACCACCAACTGCGAGATGCGGCAATCGAACGCGCGCTAATCTGAAGGGTGGAAGCCGATCACAGAACGTGCCCAGCGGCAGCGACAGAAGTATCGTCATTGCTTTTCGCCGCCTTTCGGGTAGATAATGGGGTCGAGGATATCCGTGGGTCGGCCCCGAAGCTGAAGGAGTTGGTCAACCATCCATGCTCGAAAATGGTTCGCCTGCCATACCAGCGCGTGGTTCGGCGAGCATGTGCCAAATCACCCGCACCAACATTCTGAGAATTCCCCTTGTTGTAAGGAAGAACACCCTGCCATGAGCACGATTGTTGACGTTACCGGCCGGCAAATTCTCGATAGTCGCGGTAACCCGACTGTGGAGGTTGATGTCACGCTGGTCGACGGCTCGTTCGGCCGCGCGGCCGTGCCCAGCGGCGCGAGCACCGGCATGCACGAAGCGTGGGAGCTTCGCGACATGGACGTGAAGAACGTATTTCTTGGCAGAGGTGTGCTCACAGCGGTTGAGCATGTGAATACCACGCTCGCCGACGCCATTCGCGGCATGGAGGCCGTCGATCAGACAGCCATCGATCGTACGATGATCGAGTTGGACGGCACCGAGAATAAGAAGAACCTTGGCGCCAACGCGATCCTGGGAATATCGCTGGCCGTGGCGCATGCGGCGGCGAAGCACGTCAACCTGCCACTCTATCGCTATCTGGGCGGCTGCGGCGCGCGGATCCTGCCAGCTCCTATGATGAATATTGTCAACGGTGGACAACACGCCGACAACTCCGTCGACGTGCAAGAATTCATGGTGATGCCGCTTGGCTTCGATACCTTCAGCGACGCGCTACGCTGCGGCGTCGAAGTCTTCCACGCGCTCAAAGGCGTGCTCAAAAGCGGGAAGCTGAACACGGCGGTGGGAGACGAAGGGGGATTCGCACCGGACTTGCCGAGCAATCAGGCGGCACTCGATCTGATCATGGAAGCGATCG
>SXHT01000099.1 GCA_005773095.1 Planctomycetaceae bacterium | reverse complement strand
TTGCCGACGCATTGTATCCAGATTGGGTTCACAGGGCCACAAGTGCTTCTCGGCGTCGATCCGCATTCTTAAAACCGCGATCACTCGTCAGCCGGGTTATCGCAAGCATGTTCGCCGACGTCGCCCTGGGATGCCAACATCCCATTCGGGACACCAGGCCTCAATGCCTGTCTTCTTCAGCTCAAGTAATCGCGATGCGCCGAGGGGTCCTATAATAAACTCCGCCCCCGTCGGGTCGAGATTTCTCAAGATATCTGTAGTATCGCAGGCCGCCGGGCGCGGTCAATCGGCGTGCCGCAGGTTTTCACCGAACGATTTCAAGATAGAATGCTGTTTTCGCCGCACACGACAAGGCCAACCCATGCCCAAACCAACGATCGCCATCGGTTCTGATCATGCGGGGTTCCGCTACAAAGAACTCATCAAGAAGCACCTTGCCGACGGGGGCTACCAGGTCACCGACATGGGCACGCACAGCGAGGAAAGCTGCGACTATCCGCGCTTCATCCGACCGGTTGCCGAGGCCGTAGCGCGCGGCGATTTCGAACGCGGCATCGTGCTGGGCGGCTCGGGCAATGGCGAAGCGATCGTGGCTAACCGCGTTCACGGTGTTCGCTGCGCCCTCGCTTGGAGCGTGGAGACGGCCTCGCTTGGCCGACGGCATAACGACGCCAACGTCATTTCGATTGGCCAGCGCATGATCGACCCAGCCACGGCGTTGGCCATCGTCGATGCCTGGCTGTCAACCGACTTCGAAGGCGGCCGCCACGCAAGGCGGATCGCCATGATCGACCAGTAACTACTTGCTCCTCAGTTCAAACACCAAACCGGATTGCACCCAACTGGCATCGAGGGCAACTTCCTCGCCCAACGTGGTGCTGGTGTTGTACTTCGAGGGCAACGTCCTGTTCGTGGGGCCCGTGATCTCCACTTTGTAAAAACTGCACTGAACGCCCGAGATGCGTTTGGCGGCGAATTCCGGGTCATCGACCGTGCACATCGCCGCGCCGCCGGGACCACTCGTGCCCTTCGCCGGTTTGACGGCTGTGCCAAGGAATTTCTCGGGAATGAACGTGATCGTCGCGCCTTCGAGCGGTTTGCCATCGAAGTTGACTCGGCACAGCAGCGACATAACTCCAACCTTGCTTTCCTTCCAAGCATTGATTCTTTCGGTGATCTCGTCGGCGGAGACTTGCTTGTCGCTATTCTTGTCGATCTTATTGAGTGCGGCCTTGACGCCCGGAACGGCGTCCAGCTCGGCACCGTCGATCCGGCCGTTACCGTTCTTGTCATACTCGCTGATCGCATCTTTGCCGGCCTGAACCGGGTCGATCGTCGGCGGCATGATTCGCGACGGCTTGCCAGTACATCCCGCCAGCAGCCCCAATAGAACGATCCAAGAAATGCGTCGCATGGCCCGAATCCTCGTGACGAGATGAATGCAATGACAACCGTTCGGGGGGCAAGGGATGGGGAGGCACAATTTCCCGGGAACCACGTTGGGGCAACCGGTCAACAGGACGATGCACCTTGCGCGAATTCGCCGGGATCACGAGCCAGCCCTCGCCCCGTGAACGGTTAACTGTTGCGATACGAAAACACAGCACAGCGGGGGTAAGGCGAATCCTTGAGTGTACGAGCCCGCGTCATGGCGTCAATCCCATCGGAGGGCCCCAGCTTTTGCCTCCCTGGCCGCGATGCATGAGCCGTTTGGCTGGCATTGTACCGTGCGAGGTTGACCCTGCTGGCCGGCGGGGCGTAAGGTACAGCCATCATGGATTTATTGCTTTTTGAAGATGGTGCGGTGCCGCAGCTCGACCCGGTCGCCATCGGCAAACCGGCCTTCGTAATTTCATGCGGCGGTCGCAGGCTGTTGGACATCGCAGCGCCTTTGGGGCGTTTGCACGCCGATGTACGGCCCCATTTACGGCAGGTGGTCGAGGCCGATTATCCTTTGGTCACGCTGGCTGGCAAGTTCGGCGAAGGGTTGCTGTTGGCGGTAAATGCACGGCTCGTCCCTTCGCAATTGACCGCCCGCAGGCTGACAGATCTTGTCGCTCACGGCCAACCGATTCTGGTGCGTTCTGGTGAGGCCATTGCCGCCGCGGTTGTGGGCGCTGAATCGACTCGTCTTTTGCAGCGCGGCGCCGACTCGATTGAACTGGCTCTTTCGAACATGGCTGTGCCGCAAGTCGAAACGGATTTGGCAATCTTCGAGTATCCACACGATGTCATTCGCCATCACCTGGCCATTTTTGGCGAGAACCTGAGCGCCGTGCTCGAACGCGGCGAGTATCGACAATCGAGTGACGGTGTTTTTTTGGCGGAGGGAGCCGCGTTGGGTCCCCACGTGACGACCGACACCTCGAAAGGGCCCATCGTCCTGGAAAAGGACGTCACGGTCGGGCCGTATTCTTATCTTCGTGGACCCGTGCATCTGGGACCGGGCACGCGCGTGCTGGAACAGTCGGTGCTCAAAGACGGCGTAGCCACGGGACACACGGTCAAGATCGGCGGCGAGGTCGAAGCGTCGATCATCGAGGCATTCACCAACAAACAGCATCACGGCTTTTTAGGCCACAGCTATCTGGGAAGTTGGATCAACCTTGGCGCGGGGACTTGCAACAGCGACCTCAAGAATACCTACGGCAGCGTTAACATGGAGTATCGCGGACGGAAGATCAGCACCGGCATGCAATTTATTGGCGCGATCATAGGGGACTATGCGAAGACCGCGATCAACACGGGCATCTTCACCGGCAAGACGATTGGCGCATGCAGTATGATCTACGGTTTTGTAACGACGAACGTGCCGAGCTTTGTCAACTACGCCCGACTGTTCGGCCAGGTGACGGAAGCGCCGGTGGAAGTCATGGTCAGCACACAGCGTCGGATGTTCGGCCGCCGCGGCGTGGAGCAGCGCCCCTGTGACATTCAACTCTTGCACGACATGCACGCGCTTACGGCCCATGAGCGTCAGGCGCTTGGTGAGTCATTGTCGATCGAACCGCTTTCGCTGTAGATCAAGTCGATGCTATAATATTTCAGCTTCCCCGCCGGCGATGAATCGCATCGGCAACTCCGCGAATACGCCCCGACGCTTAGCCAGGGGCCGCAATGGTATCAACAGCATGCATTTGTCGCGCGCCTACCGGGTCGGCAAGTTGGGAATTTCCTTTGAACTCTTCCCCCCCAAGACCGCGGCGGGTGAAGAGGAAATGTTTCGCCACGTCGAACAGTTGATGGCGTTTCGGCCGGAGTTTATTACATGCACGTACGGAGCCGGCGGTTCGACGCGCGATAAGACGCTGAGCATCGTGGAGCAAGTGAAGCGGCGATTTGGCTGCCCAACGGCCTCGCACTTGACATGCGTTGGCGCGACCGTCGACGAACTCCGCGGCTACTTGCGAGAAGCAACCATGCGGGGCGTCGACAATATTGTCGCCCTGCGCGGCGATCCACCCAAAGGCCAGACTACCTTTAAGCCGGTCGCGGGGGGCTTTTCGTTCGCCAATGAGTTGGTGGGGTTGATTCGTGGCGAGTTTCCAGACTTCGGAATCGCCGTAGCCGGTTATCCCGAGTCGCATCAGGAGGCTTCCAGTCCGGAAGTTGATTTGCAGAACCTCAAACGAAAGGTCGAGTCGGGTGGCGACGTCGTGATCACGCAGTTGTTCTATGACAATGCGGATTTCTTTCGGTTTCGCGACCGTTATCAGGCGATCGGCATTCGCGTTCCGCTGGTGCCCGGAATTCTCCCGGTGACCAACCTGGCGCAAATACAGCGGATTACTTCCTTGTGCGGCGCCAAGCTGCCCGGCCGTTTTATCGCCGCGCTGGAAAAGCAAGGCGATGACGCGGACTGCCAATTCCAGGTGGGTGTCGAGTTCGCCATCGGCCAGGTGCAGGAGTTGGTGGGGAGCGGCATCCCAGGCATCCACTTCTACGTGCTCAATAAGTCGCCCGCTACCGCGGCCGTGTTGCGGGCGGTTTTGTTGCCGTGATTCTCCGGTCAACGGACAGGCTTCGATCGGATGCGCGCATGAGGCGATACTTCGGCTTGCGCGGCGGGAATGTCGGAAAACGGATCCGAGACCGTCCGAAGACCCCGGAGCGGTCCAATCGCTGCGACCCCGCCGGGATCGGATTGCCATGCCACTTTTGGCATTTTCAGGGCGGTGGACGGCGGAACGCCGGAATTCCCCCGTAACATCCGGCGCCGGATTCCGCTTTGAAGGGTAGACGAACGAATCGTCCCCTTTTTCGGAGCCGCAACCATGCTCTTCCCGCTGACCCTGACCGCGTTCGAAAACTACATGCTGGCCGACGACCGCGCGGATCAGCCGATGTGTTTTTTCCTGCAATTAAGCTTCTGGGGAAGCCTCGAACAGGCGGCATTCCGGGCCGCAGTTTCAAAAACAGTGAGCCGCCATCCCCTGTTCCACGCCCTGGTGCAAGACGTCAATGGACAGCCGAGCTGGGTGGGCGCCAAAAACACTCTACCGCAGATTACTTGGGACGATGAACCGACCCTCACCTCCGGCCACTCTCGCATCGGGGGAGAGGCAACATCCACCGGCGTAGCCGTCCATGGTCCAAGAGAGGGGGACAGGCACATTTTCCCGGGAACAACGTTGGGCAACCACCCAACAACACGAGACACCTTTCTTGAATTCGCCGGGAAAATGAGCCAGTCCCCGGCCCGTGAACGGTTACCCGCCGGCTACCTTGATCTTTCGCGGGAAGTGGGCATTCGACTTTTTGTGACCCACACCGACGGCCAGGCCCGCGTGCTGTTTCAATTCCATCACGCTTGCACGGACGGCATCGGAGCGGTGCGATTCATCGAAGATCTGCTGGCCATCTACACTTCGGAACAAAGCGACGACGCTGGTCCACCGCGACTTGCCCCCGTGAACTCGGCGACACTCCGCGATCGGGGCCGTCACGGACTTGGCCTGCTGGGACGCTTGCTGCGGCTGCCGATCGACTCGCTGGCTGCCTTGGGAATTGCTCAGTTCTTTTTTAACCGGCCCAGGGCGATAGAAACACCCAATGCGCCGCGTTCGTTCAACGCACTGCGGGCGCAACCGACTTTTGTTTCGCGGCGCGTCAGCCAAGAGCAACTGCGAGGCCTTCGCTCGACCGCAAAAGAAGAAGGCGTGACGGTCAATGATCTGTTGGTTCGCGATCTGATGCTGTCGATTGATGCCTGGAACGCCCGACATAACCCAACGGCGCGCGGCGGTTGCACGCGGATTACCGTGCCTGTTAACCTGCGTCAACCGGTTGACGCCACGTTGCCGTCGACCAACGCGGTGTCGATGGTGTTTGTTGATCGCCGCGTCAAGGACGGCACCAACCCCCGGCGGCTGCTCAAAAGCATTCGCCGCGACACGTTTTTCGTTAAGACCTTTCGGCTGGCGTTGGTATTCACCTGGATTATCGAGCTGCTCCAAGCCATCCGTGGTGGTTTCGCCTGGATGCTCGGCGGCGAGGGTTGTCTGGCGACCGCCGTGCTCAGCAATCTGGGCGTGCAATTCGACGACTTGCCATTGGGCTACCTGGGGGACCGCGTGATCGTCGGCGATGCACTCTTGGACAAGGTTGACTTCCTACCGCCAATCCGCAGAGGCACGAACGCATCGCTGGGCGTGGTGACGTACGCGGGAGAGCTAATGATCTCCCTGCAGTACGAGCCATGCGTGCTCTCGACCCTGGTGGCCGACGACCTGCTGCGGTTGTTCGATGACCAGCTCGCGATCACGGCTGGTCGCACACCGCCGACACCCGAGTCGTTTCACACGTCCAAACCGGCCACCGTCCGGGTCATGTAGAGCCGACCCGCGCCCTCGGAAACCGGCTCATTCTGCGGTGCACCGGCAGCAAAAGGGTGCCCGTTTGCGAACCCTGCCGAAAGCGTGAACGAGCGCGGGCGTGGAGGCCCGATTCCTGACTCGTGGCGACGCCGACGAGTTGAGGCGGACGACTCGCGGATCTGGGATGAAGGGGGGGTAAATTGCCTCCGCCTCCGCCACCACGCCCGACCGACCGGGGAGATTTTGTTGCATGCATCGCCCACGACGTCCCGCTTGACGCACACGTCTGAGTGATTGGCCTGACAAGCGGCATACCTCGCATGTGTGTGCCAAACGGAAGTTCCGCTAAAGCTGGCATTGCCGCGACAAACGATTTACGACATCGCGGTGCGGATCGGACAAGAGACGGTCGTTTTCACACCACGAATGTCGGGTGTGACGTAGTATTGGTAGGCCCGTCCTTTGGCTGTGAGTGGTGTTTCCAGTCATGTCAGCAACGTTCATAGGCAATGGATCAGACTTCAAACTCCTGCCGCTGGCAGGACTGAACCCGGACTTGCTACCTCCGGTGAATTTGCACCTGCCCGCTGAAAAGACGTCGCGGGTCCGGCTGTACCGCTCAGCAGATATTCCAATCAAGGCGAGCGATATAGATGCCCTTCGCGCCCATGGTATCACCGAACTGTTGGTCGCTTCCAGCGATTATGAGAAGATCCAGCCGTTGTTGGCAGCCAATCTCGGTACGCTGCTTAGCGACGAATCACACCCGCAGCGCGAGCGGCTGGGGCTGCTCAATCGGGTCGTGACCGATACGCTTCGCGAAGCATTTTCGTCGAACAACATGGCTGATATCGTGGCCACAACGCGGGAGCTGGCCACACACGTCGTCGACATTGGAATCCGTTCAAAGAATGCGATACGGGACGTGGCCATGATCGCCAACCACGATTTCTGCACGTTTACTCATTCCGCTAACGTGGCTTCCTATGGGACCTTGCTCGCGCATGCCATGGGGATCCGCGACACGGACGAACTGCGCGAGATCGCAGCTGGAGGAATGTTGCATGACGTCGGAAAGTTGGAGATTCCGAATCGAATTCTCAGCAAGGCAGGGCGTTTGACGAAGGAAGAAATGACCGTCACACGTCTCCATCCAGCGCGAGGATTTCAATTGCTGCGACGGGAACAAGAGGTTTCTCGTGGACAACTCATGATGGCCTACCAGCACCACGAATGGATGAATGGCGATGGCTACCCGGTCGGCTGCGTCGGGCAGGAGCTGCATCTTTGGGCACGGATCTGTGCCGTTGTGGACGTCTTTGAGGCATTGACGGGCAAACGCCCGTATCGCCGGCCGAATTCGATCAGCGAATCACTGACCATCATGGAGCGAGAATCAGGGACACACTTCGACGAGGAAATCCTACGATGTTGGAAAAGCAATTTTCTGGAAGGTTCCAGGGCATGAACACCTTCACTCAGCGTGTTGTCGTGCCGGATTATGTCAAACACAAGGTACCCGACGGGACGGTCCTGCCGGCGACCATGAAAGATTCGCGACGTTTCGCGCGCCGGAGCTGCGACTTGACTGCGCACCTTGAGATTCTCACGGGTTGGATGCTCGACGACGAATCCGAACGGTTGTTTGAGGTGCCGGTCACCAATATCTCGCGAAGTGGCGCATGCTTCTTTCACCATGTGCAACTGTTCCCAGACGACCAGTTGATTCTCAATTTTGGAAAGCTTGACCGAAAGTTCCAAGTCGCTCGCTGCCGCCGAGTGGCGGATAAGTGCTTCGAGATCGGCGTCCATGTCATGGCCAGCGACACCTCCGTCGACAGGACTCCCTGAGGTCACCGGACCGGCTGAAACGCCTGGGAAGCGGTCGGATGGATAGGCAACGGTTAAGACTTCCATGACGGAATTGGCAAGGACATCAACACGCGCGCACTTGCTCGACATCAATCAAGTGCCTCGGAGAGGCTCGCCTGCGTAACGGGGCTTGTGGACCGCTGGTTCCCCGGCGATGATCACGGAAAACCTATTCCTGGAGTTTCCCGATGATCGTATCCGTAACCACCTCGCAGGCTCGTTGCAGCGCGGCCTTGTCGAACCGGGACGATCTGGGCGCGGCGCTCGCCGAGGTTTGCCGCGAGGCGCTCGATCAATTGAGCGCGCCGGTCGATCTGGCGGTGGTTTTTGCCTCACACCACCATGGGCCGCGGTTTGGACGGTTGGCCGAATCGCTTTGCAGCAATCTGGGGACTGAAACGCTGATCGGCTGCACGGGTGAGTCGATTATAGGCGGCGACCGCGAGATTGAAGAAGGTCCGGCGCTTTCGCTTTGGCTGGCCAACTTGCCGGGCACGCGTGTAACGCCGTTACGCCTGAAGTTTGAGCGTACGCCGGATGGCGGCGTGTTTACAGGACTGATGGAAGCAGCGCGGACTGCGGAACTGGGAGCTCAGAAAGAACCTGGTTCCGCGCTTCGCGCTGCGAGTTCCGCTTTGCTACTCCTGGGTGAGCCATTCAGCTTTCCCGCGGACGCTCTGCTCGAGCGCCTTCAAGAAGACGAACCAGGCTTGCCCGTCATCGGTGGCATGGCGAGCGGGGCTCACGAGCCCGGCGCGAACAGGCTGATGTTCGGCCCGCAAGAGTTCGCAAGTGGCGCGGTTGCGGTCCGCCTCGACGGCGCCGCTCTGGTGCGGAGTGTCGTGTCGCAAGGCTGCCGGCCGGTGGGACCCCCTTTTGTCGTGACCAAGGCGGAGCGGAACCTGATTCTGGGCCTGGGCGGCAAGCCGGCGCTCGAACAGTTCCGCCAGATTTATCATGAAATGCCAACGAGCGAGCAGGCGCTCGCGCAGCGTGGGCTGCACGTGGGACTGGTGATCAACGAGTACCAGGAGGATTTCAGCCGCGGCGATTTTTTGGTTCGCAACGTCGTCGGCGCCGATCCGGAAAACGGGGCGATCGGGATTGGCGATTACGTGCGCGTCGGGCAAACCGTGCGATTCCATCTACGTGATGCTCGCAGCGCCGATGAGGACTTGCGGGAGCTGCTCGCGGCTTACCTCCGTGGGACGCTGCCACCCGATGGCACTTCGCAGCCCCGCCCACAAGGCGCGGCGGTCGGCGCGCTGGTGTTTACTTGCAACGGCCGTGGCACGCGCCTTTTCGACAAGCCCGATCACGACGCCAAATGCGTCCGAGAGTTACTTGGTGAGATTCCCACCGCCGGCTTCTTCGCCCAGGGGGAAATCGGCCCGATCGGCGGGCGAAACTTTGTGCACGGATTCACGGCAAGCGTGGCGGTTTTTGAGGGGTAGCCGGGACAGCTATTGCTGTCCCCCGTTAATGTTCGTGATGCCCGCCCTGGAAGGCGTCGTTGTTTTTATCGCCGCCGGAGATGACGTAGGCCAAGAGGTCCAGGATTTCATCGCGTGAGAGCTTGTCGAGCAAGCCCTTGGGCATGGGCGAGTTGTCTTGTCGTTTCCGGCCCACGACTTCGCCGCGCTTCAGCACGATCGGCTCGACTTTGGTGAGCGGGTTTTCGATGACCTTGATCACGTCGGCATTTTCTTCGACCACCATGCCCGTCACCACGGTACCGTCCCCCATTTCGAAGGTGTTGGTCTTGTACTTGTCGTCAACTTTTATCGCAGGATCGAGCAAATGCGAGAGTACGTCGACGGGTTTCCATTTGGGATCGAGCTTTGTCAGTTCCGGTCCAAACTGTTGACCGATGCCGTTCAATTTGTGACAGCCGACGCAACTGGCGATTGTGAACATCTGCTTACCGGTCGCGTATGATCGGCCGTGGCAGCAATGCTCGTCGACCGCGGCGGCCAGCTCTTCCAGTTTCCACTCCGTGCGGGGCCGGCGGTCTTTGAGCAATTCGTCGGCGATCGGCAGCGCGGCCGAGGCCAGGTAGGTATCCGGATTCGCGAAGTACTCCTCCAAGTCGGCGACAACATAGAGTGCTCCGTACATCCGCCGCCAATGGCCCGGATAGGTGCACACATACGGATACACGCCCGGTTGTTGCGGCGCATCGAACGGCAGCTTTTGCGACGAGCGTGGCGTGAGCAATTTGCTGGAAAGCAAAATCTTGTTCGACAGCGGAACGTATTGCCGTTCGGCGGCGCCGGGTTGCTGTGCTGTCGATTCGGCGAGCTGGCCAACTTCGGCCATGGCCCCGGGTTGCGTAATCACAAAATTGTGCGGCATGAGGTCGCTGTTTTCAAACACAAATTCCACCGGCTTGCCGGCTTCGATCACGAGCACGTCCTGGTCGAATGCCATTCGCTCAAATACCGTACCCACGCGAACCACGCGGATGCCGAGTTCGTTCAACTCTTTTCGTTTGAGCTTCGCCTGGTCCACGGGAAGCAGGGCCGCCAACGCATTGCCGAACTCAATCGCACCCAGTGCCGTCTCGGACGTGCGATCGGCGGCGGGTAGGTTTTTGAGATAGCCGATCATCTCATCCATCAACGGCCCCGCCAGCTCCTTGGGCCAGGCCGAGTGAGGCAAGCGTTGCATGGCACGAATCGCCGCCGCACGGTCGACTTCTTGATGGACGAACTCGGCCAGCATTTTGAAAGTCTCCGTCTCCTTTCCGCGAACCGTCGTGAGCGCGGCCATGGCAGCGTGGCGAACACCTTCGGCGGGTCCGCCCCCCAGGTTGTCCGGAAGCGACTTGAGTAGCGGCTCGACCTTGGGGTACAGCGCGGCTCGCAAGCCGGGATCGGCGATGATCGGCATCGCGGCGAGCAGATCATTGACCGAATCGGCCGATTGCGCGGCCAGCGCCCATGCTTTGTCGATCGAGCCGTCAATATTCATTAGCGCTACATAGCCGATCTGGCGGATCAGCGGCTGTTTAGCTCCGCTGGCGAAGTTCTCCATCTGAGTGCGGGCCGCGGTCAATTCATCCGGCGAGCGCGCCGTCAGCAGACGCACCAGATCGAAGACCACACTCTCGTCCCGGTTTTGCTGCTTGTTGTCGATCGCTTGGATGGCGTCCAGCAGCACGGACATTTCGGACTTGTTTTCGAGCTTCGCCAAACCTTGCAGGCCCTGGGCGCGCTGGCCATCCTGCAAGCCAGGGCGGAACAGCAACTCGATGCAGACCGGTTGGGTGCGGTCTTGGGCCTGCAGTTGCTCGGTCGACATCTTGCGCAACAAGTACCTCGCGCCCGCTTCGGTCGAAAACGCCAGCGGCTGACCGGCTGCCTGGGCCGCGGCCACGATCGGCTCAAGTGCCAGGGCCGACTCCTTGCGGACGTAGTCAAGAAAGTAATCCGACGGGAACTCAGCGGCGATCAGCAGCACCTCGTAGGCTTCGGGCACGGTGTAGAAGCTGGCAGCCCGGACCGCTTCCAGCCGCACGCGAGGATGCTCATCCGCCGCCAGTTTCTTGAGCAGCGCGAGCGAATTCGACACACGGTCTCTCCACGCAAGCAACACGCGGGTGGCGGCAGCGCGCGAGTGGAAGTCCTTCGACTCCAGGATGCGCTCCAGGAGCGGAATGTGGACCACGTTGTGGACCTGATGGACCCACAATCCTTCCATGAAATGGTGCTCGATGTTTGGATCTTCCTTGTCGAGAGCGGCCAGCCACTTCTGGACGGCCGGAATCACTTCGCTCGTCTTGCGGCCGCTCAGTTCAATCTTGGCTCGATAGCGCAGGCGATCTTCCGGCTGCTTGAGCACATCCAGCAGCGTTATCACCGGCTCGCCGAAAATCTTCACTGGCTTGAGCAACTCGCGGCCTTCGTAAGTCACGCGGTACACTCGGCCGTGAAGCTTGTCGCGGCTTGGGTCGCGTAAATTGTGCTGCATGTGGCCGATGATCGGGTTCTGCCAATCGCTGAAGTACAGCGAGCCATCCGGCCCGGTTTCAATATCCGATGGACGAAAGTTCGGGTCGTCGCTTGAGAGCAGCGGCTCTTGTTCGTCGGCCGCGAAGCCCGATCCGTCGTCCTTGAACCGGTATCGCAAGATTCCCTGGAAGCCGATAACGTTGGGCACCAACAGATCGCCTTGCCAGTCGTCGGGAAAGTGGCGGCTGGTGAGAATCTCGGTGGCGGGACAGGGCCGGGTGCGCTGCTGATAAACGGTCTTCACGCCGCTGTGCTTTTGGGGATACTCCAGATGGCTGGAAAACGCGGTGCCCCAGTATGTCTGCGCACCGGTGCCGTCGGTGACGAAGTCCTGCCCCCAGGCGTCGAACACATGTCCGTGCGGGTTGGCAAAGCCGTAGGTCACGTAGACGTCGAACTTCTGGGATCGCGGCTCGAAGCGAAACACGCCGCCGTTGGCCAGGCGTCGCGGCGGGCCCCAGGGGGACTCGACCTGAGTGCGATGGAAGGTGCCTTCCTGAAAGTACAAGGCACCCCCCGGGTCAAGCACAAAGCTGTTCGATGTATGGTGCGTGTCGGCCGTGTCGAGACCGTGGACCACGCGCTCGCGCACATCGGCCTGATCGTCGCCATTGGTGTCTTTGATAAACACCAGGTCGGGGGCCATCGCCACCAGCACGCCACCGCCATAGAACTCGAAGCCCGTGGGGTTGTGCAATTGATCGGCGAATGTGATGCATTTGTCGGCCCGGCCGTCGCCATTAATGTCTTCGAGGATCAGCAGCTTGTCGTTCATTTCCTCCGCGACCGGCTTCCAGTGCGGATAGGTCGGCCAGGCCGCAACCCACAATCGCCCCTTCGTGTCCCACGCCATTTGCACGGGGTTGATCAGCTCGGGAAATTGCTCTTCGGAGGCGAACAGGTTAACCTTCAGACCCTTGCCGAGCGTCATGTGCTTGATCTGATCCTCGCCGCTTAAAAACCGGTGCTTCCCGCCGGGAAGCTCGCCCGGTTTGTTGGTGATTGCTTGCAGAAAGGGGGGCAGATTACTGTCGTCGGCCTTGACTGATTTGCCCTGCGTAACCCCCCAGCAGACTTTGTCGCGATTGCTGGTCATGGTATCGAGCGTTTCCAGCTCGCGCTGCGCCACCTCGTAATTCGTTTGCCCATCGACGAACTGCAGAAACGCGCGGTCGCCATAGCTGCTGTAACCATCGGTGGTGCGATAGCGGTGGTACCAATACCGGTTCTTGTCGAGCACAGCGCTGCGCAGTTCTTCAAGCGCTGCCAGATCGCGAGCCGGGGGGGATCCAAACAAGGCCGCATCTGCTATTTCCGCAACCAGCCTGTCCCCCGCCTCCGTCAAATGCACGCCGTTGATGGTGAACGGGCCTTTGTGCCGCACGAAGTGGTCGCGCGTCGGCGTGAACAGATCGACAAACATCAGTCCGTTGGCCTTGGCCACCTCGCCCATCGCGGCCGTGTACAAGTCCAGCCGGGCGTTATGCTCATCCCCATTGGGCAGGTTGGGGTCACAAAGATTCTCAAATGCCGTGGGCGAAAAGAGCACAATCCGCGGCGCGCTCTTGCCATTGTATTTCTGGCCGCGCATGTGCTTGAGCTGGCCATCCAGTTGCGCCTTGAAATCGTTCAACCCCGCTTCGCCGGCCCACGATTCGTTGTAGCCAAAGAAAGCGAAAATCACGTCCGCCTTGGTGTTCGTCAGCTCAAAGCGGTTCTCGCGCGTGTGCTGCTTGTTCGGCTGCTTGTCCGGTTGCGGGATCGGGGCCGAGCCTGAGAGCCACTGATCGGGCGAGCCGAAATCCATCGACCGCAGCCGCCTGGCGGGATCAATCTCGTCACCACTGTAGCCCAAGTTGCGGAACACCAGCTCCTGCTTGGGAAAGCGGCTGTTGATGAGCGTCTCCAGCCAGCCGTGATGCTGCATCCGCTCGGCAAGCGTGTTGCCAATGATGCAGATGTGATCCCCTTTTTCCAGTCGGAACGCGGGGTCAGCGGCTGAGGATGACGATGCCAGCGCGCAGAACAGCAGGGCAGCTGAGATAATCGAGCGATTCACAAAGAACCTCGGTTGGGTGGTGGGAACAAGCGGTCTCGCCGGCCAAAGCGCCAGCCATCGGCTGCCAGGTGGGATTTTTTCCAAGCCTGAATTATGAGCGTGGAAAGCGGCTCTTTCAAGGATCCCCCGCACCCTCCCACGGCCCATCCGCGTTTTGCATTCGGCAACCTGGTAGGGCCGGCTTTGCCGGCCGTGGATGGATAAGTCACGCGAGTCCGGCCGGCACAGCCGGCCCTACAGGAGATTCTCCCTTTTCGACATTGTGGAAGGGCGAGGTTGCGGTACATTCGATGTGATGAAGATTTACACGAAGTCGGGCGACGAAGGGGAGACGGGGCTCTATGGCGGGCCGAGGGTGAGCAAGAATCATCCGCGGATCGAGGCGTACGGCACGGTCGATGAGCTGAATAGCGTGCTAGGCATGGCACGGGCGGCGAAGCTGCCGGCGGATGTCGACGGCATGGTGGCGCGCATTCAGGATGAGCTGTTTTCGGTTGGGGCGGAACTGGCGACGCCGAAACCGGAAAACGCGGGCCTGTGGATGGTTGGCGGCCCGCAAATCGAGGCCATCGAAAATGCAATTGACCATTTTGAGGCAACGCTTGAACCGCTGCGACAATTCATTCTGCCGGGAGGCACGCCCGGCGCCGCGGCGCTGCACCTGGCAAGAACCATTTGCAGGCGGGCCGAGCGTGGTGTCGTGGCGCTGGCAGGAATCGACGGCCAAACCGTCTCGCGAGATATCATGGTGTATTTGAACCGCGTCGGCGATCTGCTGTTCGTGCTGGCTCGGGCGGCAAACAAGCAGGCGGACACGGCCGATATTCCGTGGCAAAAACCGGAATGAGCAACCGGGCGCGCCAGGCGCCAAGCGCGCCGCAAGCCGCCCGAGAGGGTGCCCGCGGCTAACTCCCGACTGCGGACTCCCGCATGGCCATGCTTCCACTCCAACCGCTGTCGATCCTCGAGCGCTGGGACTGCCAGAGTTGCGGATGGTGTTGCCGCGATGCGATTGTGCCGCTCTCCGATGAAGATCTGGCGACGCTTGAATCACAGAAGTGGCATGAGCATCCGGAGTTTCGCGGCGTGAAGACCGTTGTACGGATGCGGATCGGCAGCGCCAAGGCGGCGCTCGCTCAACAGGCCGACGGCAGTTGCGTGTTTCTCACGGCTGAGAAACGCTGCCGGATTCATGAGCTATACGGTCTCGAAAACAAGCCCACGTTCTGTCAGCAGTTTCCGCTGCAGTTGGTGCCGCTCGATGGGCGGATCGTGGTCACGGCACGACGAAGCTGCCCTTCGGCCGCCCGCGGCGAGGGACGCGAGGTGGTGGAACATTTTGCTGCGCTCAAGAAACTGCTGCCGGCGAATCTCGACCGGCTGCGGCCCAAACCGCCGGCGATCATTGCCGGCCACGCGCGCAATTGGGCCGATACGCGGTGCGTTACCGATGCCGTGGAGCGGATGATGCGAGACACTCGTTATCCGCTCGTCCGCCGGATGGTGCATGGGCTTGAGTTTTGCGACCTCCTGGCTGATTGCCGCCCGAGAAAACTCCGCCTCATGGGCAGCACGGATTTCGCGGCACTGGTACGGGTGGCGGAAGCATCAGCTTGCGAAACCGCGGGGGGTTGGTTTGGCGGAAGAGTAGCACCGGCGCGAGGTGCCGCCACCGCGTTTCGACAGGCTGCGGCGGACACGCTGCGGCTGCACCAGCGGCTGCCGCGCCGGCCCCGTTGGTCCGAACGCATGGAACTGCTGCGGACCGTGTTTGCAATTGCCCGCGGCAAGGGACCGACTCCCAAGCTGGTGCCGAATTATCCGGTCGTCGCATTCGCGGACCTGGAGCGACCCTTGGGGGCGCTCGATCTGGAAATGATTCGCCCGCTGGATGATTATTTCCAAACCCTGGCCGCATCACTACGGTATTGCACGCTGGCCTATCGCGGCTGGTCGGTGATCGAAGGCATTCGCGGAATGGCGCTCCAACATGCGATTGCACTCTGGTCGTGGCGCTGGGCATGCGGCAACAGCGGCCTGTCGGGCGAGGCATTGATTCCGATTATTGGCTGTCTCGACCGAGCGCACACGGCGGGGGCTCTGACGGGATGGCGTCATCGCCGCCGCTGTGACGTTCTGGCGGCAAACGGCCAGCTCCAGCGGCTGGTGGTGTGGTATGCGCGGTAAAGCGTTAGAATCAACCCATGCCCCTCCCCTTGCCTCCACTTCGAATTGGTTCCATCGCGATCGACTTTCCCGTCGTGCAAGCAGCGCTGTCGGGCTACAGCGATTGGGCGATGCGCGTGATGGCGCGGCGAATGGGGGCGCCTTACACGCTGTGCGAGGTGTTGCTGGATAAGTTCGTGGTGCAAGTCACACGCGGCAAAAAGGCCGACCGATTCCTGCGAGTCTCCGACGAAGAACATCCCGTGGGCGCGCAGCTGATGGGAGCGCGCGCGGAGGATTTCGGGCCCGCGGCACAGCGGCTGGTAGAAGTCGGGTTCGACGTGATCGACATCAACTTCGGCTGCCCCGTCAAGAAAGTGCTGGGGCGATGCCGCGGCGGATTCCTGTTGAGCACGCCGGACGTGGCGCTTGAAATCGTCTCCCGAGTGCGCGAGGCCGTGCCACCGCACGTGCCGGTGACGGTGAAAATGCGGCGGGGGCTTGACGATTCAGAGCAGAGCCGTGAGAAATTCTTCACCATCTTCGACGGCGCGTTTGAACGTGGAGTGGCGGCGATCACGGTGCATGGACGAACCGTTGAGCAGAGGTACGTCGGGAAAAGCCGCTGGGAATTCCTGCAAGAAGTCAAACGTCATGCCGGTACTCGAACGGTCCTGGGCAGCGGCGATCTGTTTACCGCGCAGGCCTGCCTGGACATGATCCACGAGACCGCGGTCGACGGCGTGACCGCAGCTCGTGGCGCAATCGGCAACCCCTGGATTTTCGGCCACGCCCGGGCCTTGGCCGCCGGCCAGCCATTGCCGCCGCCACCCACCATGCATGAGCAGCGCCAGGCGATTGCGGAGCACTATCGATTGGCGGAGAGCCTGTACGGCGCCGAGAATGTCGGGCGTATCATGCGAAAGTTCGGCATCAAGTACAGCCACTGGCATCCGCAGGGACTTTGCGTGCGCGATGCATTTGTTCGCGTGAACAACACGGACGAGTGGCGGCAGGTGCTCGACCAATGGTATGCGGAAGACGGACCCGGCGTGTGGCCGGTGGTGGAACAGGACGTGACAGTAGAGTGTGGATGACCTGGGAGCGCTACAGCCATCCTTATTGCCGAATCTTGCGAGAGAGAATCTCGTCTCCAAGAATGGCAAAAGCCCGGGGGTGGCAACCCCCGAGCTTCGCGCAAAACAAACATTTGACGTTGTTATTACCGGTATCCGTAGGTTGGGTTGTTTTCGTCGAAGTCGGCGTCGGTGAAACCGTTGTTGAGCTTCACGTCGACGTAGGTGTACTCCTCGGTTAATACCGGTTGGCCGCCGCGCTGGGCTGGCCAGTGGTAGGCTTCGTAGCGGGTGATGAGCTTCATTTCGTCGTCGTAGAAGACGCGCGCCACGTGAAACCGGAAGTTCTTCCGCGGCACGGGGTGCGTGACTTGAATGCACGTGCATGAACGGCCATTGATCTTCGCGCCGGGTGACGTCTTAACCTCGCATTCGCCGAACTGCATGTCTTTTTGGCCAATCTCGATCAGCTTTTCCGTGAGATTGAACAAACCGATCTCGGTAATCGGATACTTGTTGTCCTTCATGGCGATCATGCCGTTCGGGTCCAGCCGAACGGTGCCGATCAGCTTCTGCACGCCGACGCCGTGGCCGACGATCCGGTTTTCGTTCTTGCCCTGGACGTAGATCGCTTCCTGGCCCTTCTTGTGCGGCGGGCCGAGGAAGTAGGTGTACGCGCTGAACGGCTGCTGCCGAATCTTAACAAACATGAACTCCTGTTCCATCAGCTTGTCGCCGATGCGTTCGCGCTTGATGAGCGTCGCCGAGTAGTCCTTGATATTGGCCTGCATGTCGGCGTATGCATCCGTCGCCATCTTGAGAACCGGCACCAGAGGATGCTCGGCGCCCTCAGGCTGCTCTGGCCCGAGATTGCCCCCCCCGAGGTTGCTGTCATTGTCGCCGACCACAGGGTTTTCCAGCCGCTCGGTAACTTTATAAACGGGTTGTGGGAGCCGCTCACGATCGGGCCGGCGAGGTCGCTGGGCAGACGCACTCTCAACGAGCACGCCAATGACCAGGCCGCAACACGCAAACCAGGTCACCGCGGAAAGTCGTCCATGGGTCATTGCTGGATTCTCCAAAAAAATTGAGCGGGGGGGACCGCGCCAATGCCT
Organism: Planctomycetaceae bacterium; assembly: GCA_005773095.1. Classification (GTDB taxonomy): domain Bacteria; phylum Planctomycetota; class Planctomycetia; order Pirellulales; family PALSA-1355; genus SXHT01. The sequence goes on along the minus strand of SXHT01000099.1, from coordinate 3,939 downwards.
GCCAGGCCAGGATTGACGGCCGCCCCCACGAAACCTTCCGTTGATGTTGCAATCCGACGCCCGATCCGGTTTAAGCGGATCGGCCGTTCCCTTTGTTACGGCTTGACTGCCGGTGTGGGTTCGCCAGCAAACCCCAAGAGCAATCCTTGCGCCGAAAAATTCCCCTCGGCAGGGGGTCGGCACCTATCAACAGGGACCTAAGACGTTTAGTGGGCAGGGTTAACGCACTCCCTAGCGCCTGCCAGTGTCGCGCCGGCGACCCCTTTTTTCGTGCGGGCGGCTATAATCATATCGCCCAGCGATTTCCACAAAATTACAATGCTTGAGTCTACCGCGATGATTGGCAAAACGAGCGCCGGCAGCATAATCGGCGGTTGGCGAACTTTCGCTAATCTAACAGATGTTCGGATCGGTGGGGAGGCCGATTATGGCGGGAACTGGGAACGAGGAGCCGCTTTCGTACGTTCCACGTGAAGAACTTGGGTAACGGTGGTGGTCCAACCTGGTTCCTGGGAAAATGCGCCTGTGCCCCCCTCTCCGGGCCCGTGAACGGATACGAACTTGGAACGCTCGGTTCCACGATGACTGTGATGTGATTCCTCGAAAGCTGCGCATTCCACGTTGTCCCTTCCCAGCTCGAAGCTGCCTATGTCGAGACTACCGTTGAATTTGGAGACCATTGCCTCGCCGCCGTTCGATGAGAACACGTACATCGTCTGGCTCGATGGGCGAAGTGATTGCTTAATCATCGATCCAGGATTCTTGCCAGATGATATTGTCGCGTTGGTCGAAAGTCGTGCACTGACGCCTGTCGCAATTCTGAACACGCACGGCCATGCCGACCATATTGCTGGAAACGCGACGATGAAAAATCGCTGGCCGGACTGCCCCCTGGTGATCGGCGCGGGCGATGCACCTAAGCTGACCGATCCAGTCCTCAACCTGTCGGCAGGTTTTGGATACAAGCTCTTGAGTCCCCCGGCAGATCGAGTGCTTCGCGACGGAGATGCTTTCTCAGCGGCTGGTTTCGATCTGGAAGTGCGCGAGATCCCGGGACACTCGATCGGGCATGTGGTGTTCATCTGGAAGGCAGCCAGCCCGAGTGTAGTATTCGGCGGCGACGTGCTGTTCGCTGGATCCATTGGCCGGACCGACTTTCCCGACGGGGACTTCGATCAACTGGCCGCTGGCATTCGCAGGCACCTTTATACGCTTCCCGACGCCACGATGGTATTGCCAGGCCACGGACCGGCGACCACGGTGGGGCAGGAGAAGCGGGGCAATTCGTTCGTCCGCGGCGTGTAACTCAGGGCTGACCGTTCAACACGGCGCCTTCGGCAACACGATACCGTTCATCCACGGCGCAGCGATACGAGCTGGTTCCACAATCGACGTTCGCAACCCCTTACAATACGACAGGTCTATTCGACCATGCCTTCCGGATCTGAAACGGTATTCTGCACGGCGGAGTCGAAGACGCTGGCGGGAAACTCCAGGGTGAATCGACTGCCAGCATTGGGCGTGCTGTCCACCTGGATTTGCCCACCGTGTTCTTTAAGGATCTTTTGGCTGACGGGGAGGCCCAGGCCGGTGCCGCGGCTGCCTTTGTTGGAAATGAACGGCGTGAAGATGTGGCTGAGATCTTCCGGCGCAATGCCGCCGCCGTTGTCTTCCACGACGACGCGAAACACGCCATCCTCGGCGGCATGATCGGTCGTCACAACGACGCTTCCGTCCTCGCGTTCGCAGCAAGCATCGATGGCGTTGGTGACCACATTGAGAATGGCGCGGTGCAGGGCTTCCGAATCGAACGTGGCGATGGGCATCCTGTCAAATGGGCGATACTCCAGGCGCACGTTCATTTCTTGCGCGCGCGACTGCATGAGTTCCACCACGTCGGCGGTCACGCTGTTTAAGTCGCTGGGCACCGGATCCGGCTCGCGCTCTTTGCTGAACGTGAGCATATCCATGACCAGGCTGGAAATCTTATTTTGATTGCGATCCACCATGTTCCAGCCTTTGCGCACCACCTCCTCGTCATGCTGGCCGAGGCCCATCTCGATCAGGTAACTGCCGCCGCGGATGCCTTGCAGAATGTTCTTGATGTGATGCGAGAGCGTGGCGATGGTCTGCCCCACGGCCGCCAGACGTTCGGCCTGGACCATGGCCGAATAGTAGGACGTGTCCTCCACCGCCAGCGCCGCCTGATGCCCAATGGCGATCATCAACTTCAAATGCTCTTCGGTGAATTTGTTGCCGCCGTGCGAGATCATTCGCTGCGGGGAGATGGAAGTGTCGATGTAGATCACGCCAACCACGTCGTAACGGCCTTGCATGGGCACGCACATTGCCTCGCGAACGTTCATTTGCAGCAGGCTGGCGGTGGGGTTCCAGCGATCGTCTTCGCTGGCGTCGCTCGTCAGCACCCCTTCGTTGTGCTGCATCACAAAGTCGAGAATCGTTTTGGAAATCGTGATCTTGTCGTCGGCGGCGGCGAACCCCTTGCGATTGCGACGCACCTTGGGCTCGAGCTGTTTGGTCTCGGAATTCACCAGCATTACGCAGCCGCGGTCCGCCTCGACCCATTCAAAGATCAGCTCCGTGATGCGGCCGAGAAGCTGGTCGATATCCAGCGTGTGGCTGACCGCCAACGCCGTGCGATACATGATTTGCAAATTACTGCGCGCCCGGGCCAGCCAGGGACTCGTCGTGCCGACAATCTCCGTGCCAAATATTTCGCTCCCCTCCTTCTGACTGATCGATCGCACGATCCGCGAACCGTCGGCGGCCGCCCCCCGGATAATAGCGATCTTGCTCGAGAGATCTTCAAGATCGCCCTCCACCGGATTGGTAAATAACATCAGCGTCCGGCCGATTTGCAAGCGGTCTCCACTGGCCAGCTCATGATGCTGCACGCGCTGGCCATTGACGTAGCTGCCGTTCGAGCTGCCGAGATCAACCAGCGTGCAGAGCTTGCCATCGCAGCGGATTTCGGCATGGCGGCGCGAGACCTCGGTGTCGTGAAGCTGAACGGCATTGGACGCTTCGCGACCCAACGACACCGTCTCACGGTCCAGCTCAAACCGTGTGCCTTGGTCCCGACCCTGAATGACAAACAGCGAGGGCACGTTGGATATTCCGCTTGTATCCGCTTCGAGAGATGAACCCTCGTCAATCTTACGGATTCGCGGACTGTAATGATAGGGTTTTCGCGCGAACTCCAGGACGATTGCCTCGTCGGCAAGCAGGACGGATTTTTACCCACAATCCAGTCGCTCACACGGGAGCCATGCAGATACCATGAGCCCGACGCTGAATACGCCGGCCGTCTACCTTCGCGGCTTGAATACCACCGTGGCCAGCGGCGGCAGCGCGACTTCGATCGAATACGGCCGGGTGTGCCAGTCGCGGGCTTCGGCCTGTCGGCCCGGATGGTTGCCCAGATTGCTGCCGGCGTAATACTGCGAATCGCTGTTGAAGACCTCTTCGTACCAGCATGATTCCGGTACGCCGATCCGATGCGCCATCCGCGGCACCGGCGTGAAGTTGCATGCCACCACCAGATAGTCGGCCGGATTCTTGGCGCGTCGGATGTAACTCAGCACGCTTGCTTCCCAATCGTGGCAGTCGATCCATTCGAAGCCGTGGTGATCGAAGTCGAGCTCGTGAAGCGCGGGTTCGTGGCGAATGAAATGATTCAAATCGCGCACCAGCCGCTGCAAGCCCTGGTGAGATTCCCATTCCAGCAGATGCCACTGTAAACTTTCATTACAGTTCCACTCGTTCCACTGGCCGAATTCCCCCCCCATGAACAGCATCTTCTTGCCAGGATGCGTCCACATGTAGCTGTACAGCAGCCGCAGATTCGCGAACTTCTGCCACAAGTCGCCCGGCATCTGATCAAGCAAGGATCCCTTGCCGTGCACCACTTCGTCGTGC